>JAUWBP010000019.1 GCA_030601665.1 Hadesarchaea archaeon
CCGCCTAGTTACGGGCCGGACGGGATTCGAACCCGTGCCGCAAGCTCCGGAGGCTCGCGTCCTCTCTGGACGTTTTTTCGTAATCCAGGCTAGACTACCGGCCCAATCAAATGTATGTTATAACCTATCAAAAAGAGTGCCAAGATTTCTCGCTAATCAATCAGGTGTTTCTCTAGTGGCTGGCGGGCCCGGAGGGATTCGAACCCCCGATTTCCTGGTTTCTTCCCTCGCAGCGAAGGCCGAAGCCAGGTATCTTATCCAGGCTAGATCACGGGCCCCCAATTGTTTTTATTACCCCACATTAGTATTCCTTTCGTGATGGGGTCAAATGATGAAAGCCCTCATGCTCATCTGTGACGGCATGGCAGATCGTCAAGTAGCTAAGCTTGGTAATCGAACCCCGCTCGAAGCTGCTCGAACGCCCAACATGGACAAGCTGGCGAAGCAGGGGATCTGCGGGCTGATGGACACCATTGCCCCTGGTGTACCGCCGGGGAGCGACACGGCCCACCTAGCTTTGCTCGGCTATGACCCATTCGAGGTCTATACTGGCCGGGGACCATTTGAGGCCGCCGGCGCAGGTATCGAGTTACACCCTGGGGATGTCGCCTTCAGGGGCAACTATGCCACCGTGGATGACACCCTCATCGTCAAGGACAGGCGGGCAGGACGCATCCAAGAAACAGGCCCGCTTGAAGCCGCAATACGACAGATCAAGCTTCGCGGGGTGGATTTCGTTTTCAAAAACACAGTTGGTCATAGAGCAGCCCTAGTGCTACAAGGAAAAGGTTTGTCGAATGAAGTCACAGACTCAGACCCGCAGGAAATTGGTAAAAAAGTCCTCCGGGTAAGACCGCTTCTGCGAACTCTCGAACAGCCCCAGCTCCGCCGAGCCATTCTCACGGGCGGCATCCGCAGATTTGCCGGGCGGCGGCGCAGGTCAATGAAGACTGCACGGCTGCTCAACGATTTCTCGCGCAGGGCTCACGAAATTTTGAAAAATCATCATCTTAACATAGAACGTGAGAAAAAGGGACTCCTTCCAGCAAACTATCTTCTCCTTCGCGGTGGCGGAGTGGTTCCCCACCTCCAACCCCTCCAAGAGCGATTTGATATCCGAGGGGCTTGCATCGCTGCTGCTGCGCTAGTGAAAGGTGTCTGCATGATGGCGGGCATGAAAGTAATCGATGTCCCAGGTGCCACCGGCAGCGTTAACACGGACCTAAGTGCGAAGGTGAAGGCTGCCCTAAAAGCATTAAAAACCCACGAGCTCGTGTTACTCCACGTGAAGGGATTTGATGAGGCAAGCCATGATGGCAATGCTGCCGCCAAGGTAAAACTCATCGAACGCACTGATAAGGAGCTGAAGCCGCTCATAGACGCCGCAGATTTCGTCGTCTTGGCAATTGACCATACCACACCCGTCACCGTGCGTGAACACACCGGTGATCCCGTGCCGATAGTAATCGCCGGCCCAAGTGTGCGAGCGGATGACGTTCGTGCCTACGGCGAACGCGCAGCTGCTAGAGGCGGATTAGGTCGAATTAGGGGCAAAGATTTGCTACCGATCCTAGCTGACCTGATGGGAAAGGGTAAAAAGTTCGGTGCATAGAAGTTCTTGGATGATAAGATGCGTGAAAAGGTGGAAGCCGTCCTCAACGAAATTCGCCCGGCACTTCAAGCCGATGGCGGAGATGTCGAGCTCGTCGACGTTACTAAGGAAGGTGTAGTTAGAGTAAGGCTCGTTGGGGCGTGTGCGAGGTGCCCGATGTCGACGATGACCTTGGCCTTGGGCATCGAACGCACGCTCAAGGAACGTGTGCCTGAGATCAAGCGGGTAGAGGCAGTCTAGCGCGCGAATAGTGACTTTAGCTCGCTCGGCTTCACCACACCACGCTCGGTCACAATCGCCTTTACCAAGCGCGCGGGCGTGATGTCGAACGCAGGGTTGAGTACCCTCACCCCTTTGGGCACCACCCGGGTCCGCCCGATAAACTCGACTTCACTTGCATCGCGTTGCTCGATTGGGATTTCCCTGCCGCTCCGCACACTCAAGTCAATGGTGCTGGTCGGGGCAACGACGTAGAACGGCACGCGATGTTCCTTAGCTAGTACTGCTATCAAATACGTTCCAATTTTGTTTGCAACATCTCCGTTTGCTGCTATTCGATCCGCACCGACGAGCACTATGTCCACCTCATCCTGTGCCATCACGTACCCCACCATATTATCGGTGATCACCGTGACAGGGATGCCCTCGCGTTTGAGTTCCCAAGCCGTCAGCCGCGCGCCCTGTAAAAATGGTCGGGTCTCGGTTGCGATGACCTTGACATGCTTTCCTTGACGCCACGCAGCACGGACCACCCCGAGGGCAGTACCGTAGTCGACGGTCGCGAGCGCACCGGTGTTGCAGTGCGTGAGCACGATGTCTCCATCCTTAAGCAATCTGGCCCCATGTTTCCCCATCTGGCGGTTCGCCTCGACATCTTCGTCGGCAATGCGTTTCGCCTCCCGCACGACCGTGGCTCGGATTTCCCTTACGTCGCTTGCCGAACGAGCTACGGAGAGCACGCGCTTCAGGCCGACAAACAAGTTGACCCCGGTCGGGCGGGTCCGTCTCACCCTAGCAGCAGCTGCCTCGAGCTCGCGCAGTATCTGGGCCTTCCCCCTCGCCTTACTTCGCAGCGCGGTGACCGCAAGCGCTATCGCTGCCGCCGCGGCGAGCACTGGGGCCCCCCTTATCTGCATGCGCTCGATTGCCTTCGCCAATTCTTCAGCACTCCTGCATTTCACAAGCCTCAGCTCCCGCGGTAACCTCGTCTGATCAATCAATACCGCGCTTTTACCTCGAAGCTCGATCGTCCGCATGCCCTCACCACCTGTCATGCTTGAATTCCCATATCGTGAACGATTTGAAGCTGATGTACCAATGATGAATATGCAGCTTTTCACCCGCTGACTTCTTGGCCGCTCACTTAAATAAAATCGTGCACAGATTAGTTGGGAACTCCATGCTCACCGTCGCGCGCAAAGCCGCAGAGCTAATCAAAACTCATCGAAACGATTCCATCCAAATCATCTCACACATGGACGCGGATGGTGTGTGCGCGGCCGCGGTAATCTCGAAAGCTCTCGATCGAAATAACGTTGAACATCACACGAAGTTCGTCCGCATGCTCTACCGAGAGGTCGTTGAAGAGCTCGAGCCTACCGACCTGACCATTTTCACCGACCTCGGCAGCTCCCAACTTCAAAATGTCCACAATAGATTTTCCAGACATGATGTCATCATCGCTGACCACCACAAGCCGGAGCGGGTGGAGGGCTGGCGGGAACTCGTTCACTTCAACGCCCATCAATTTGGTTTGGACGGCGCGCAGGAGGTGAGCGGGGCTGGCATGGCCTACCTCATCGCCCGGGAGTTGGACCCAGCCAACCGGGATCTCTCGGGGCTCGCGATCGTCGGTGCCATTGGCGACATTCAGGACGCTTGGGGGAAGTTGCTCGGATACAACCGGCAGATCGCCAAGGACAGCATCGACTCAAAGGTTCTTGAACAAAAGATTGACCTGATGTTCTACGGGCGTCACACTCGACCGATCTTCAAAGCGCTCGAAACCTTCACCGATCCTTCGATACCCGGCGTCAGCAATTCAGCCCCTGGCTGCGTGAGCTTGCTCAAAGACCTTGACATCCCGTTCAAGAGCGATGGTGGATGGCGTCGCCCCATCGACCTCACCGATCTCGAAAAACGTCGGTTGGCAACGGAGCTGATCGCGCGAGCCTACACAGCGGTGCCGAAGGAACTCGTGCAGTATGTGCCGGGACTAATAATCGGCGAGGCTCACACGCTACTGAAGGAGGACGAACGGTCGATGCTTCGAGGTGCCGACGAATTCTCAACCTGTATAAACTCGACCGCGCGTCACGAGCAGCCGCTGATAGGTTTCGAGGTCGCCAAGGGTGACCGTGGGACTTACTGTCGTGCGATGTTAAAATTGCTCCGCTATCACAGACGTTGCATCGCCGAGGGCATGGAATTCATCGAACAGAGCGGGCTAGAGCGGGGGCGCCGAGGATACTTGCAATATTTTGACGCAACGGGGAAAATAAAGGAAACCTTCATTGGAACGATAGCTAGTCTCACACTTGGGCACCCGGCCTGTGACCCCTACAAGCCCATGATGGGAATAATCAGGAAGGACGGCGTCGCCAAAATTTCCGCACGATGCTCGAAACTCCTCTTCCTGAAAGGTTTGGACATGGCCCGGGCGATACGCGACGCTGCACGGTTGGTTGGGGGGGAGGGTGGTGGACACGCGGTCGCCTGCGGCGCCCAAGTAGAGGAAAATCGGATCCCGGAATTTTTAGATAGGTTCGAGAATCTGATAATCGAACAACTCGGTTGACCCCATTCAAACTTTCGCGGTTTTTCTTTTCTCCTGCTTTTTGAATAACTCTGCAATTTCTTGGGTCGTGTTTATCTCACTCGGTCTTCTATCCTCCCTTATCCGAATGTAGCGAGGAAATCTCATACCAAAACCAGAAGTATGCTTTTCGGCAGGACTCACTTGGAGTTCTTCATAAACCACTTCAAACACGATTTTGGGTTCAAACCGCGCGTCACAATCTATTTCGATGTCAATATCGGGATGAGGTTTTTTTAGCTGGATTTTCTTAAACAACTTTGTTAGTTCTTTTAGATCTTCGTCCGTATAACCTGAGCCGCACTTCGTAACAGTCTTAAATCTTCCCGTTTTCCCATCGCGTGCCGCTAAGATGTAGCTGCCGAAGAAACCCGCACGCTTGCCCTTGCCGTAGAGCCCACCGACCACGACGAGATCCAACGTTTCAAGCACGGGCTTGAGCTTGAGCCAAACGAACTCCCGCCGTCCAGCGCGGTAGCTCGCCTCGAGGTCCTTCGCCAGCAACCCCTCGTGGCCTATCTTAATCGACCAGTCCATGAACTCCTTTATTTCATCAGGCTTGTCGAGGACTCGTTGTTCAACCATTATCACCTTGCCCTTTACCTCCTTGACAATCCGCTCAAGCACCTTCCTCCGCTCAATGTAAGGTTCATCGAGCATCACGTTACCATCCGACATCAGCAAATCGAATACGTAAATTTCAACCGGAATTTGTTCGATCGCCTGCTTGATCTCGTACTTGCGACGCCGCTTGAGCACCTCCTGGAACGGCATGGGTTTCCCCGTGCGTTTATCGATCGCCACCAACTCCCCATCGACTATCGCCCGCTTCGGCTTCAGCGCTTGGCGCAAGGGGTCGAGGATGTCGGGAAACATTTTAGTATACTCCTCCATACGTCTCGTGAAGAGCGAGACCTTATCGCCATCTTTGTGAATCTGTATTCTGATGCCATCGAGCTTTATCTCGAACGCCGCCTTTCCCTTCATCCGCTTGAGGACCTCGTCGATCGTCTCGGCTCGCTGCGCCAGCATGGGGTTTACGGGGTGTCCAACCGCGACCCCGAGCTTCTTGAGGCCTTTTTCCCCACCCGTGACGACCGTCTTCGCAACGATCGAGTAGTCCGTTGTGAGCATGTACGCATGCTCGACCACTCCCGGTCTCACATCGAATGCGCTCGCTATCGCATCCCTAAGCCTCCCCTCAGCCACACCTATTCTGAGATCGCCGATCACGGTGCGAACGATGAACTTGGCCTCGAGCGGGGTGGAGCTTGTTAAGAGTTCAGCGATTGATGCTATCCTTCGATCCACCGAGCCCTCGCCAGTGATCTCAGGCAACTGTTTAACATTCTCGAAGACCTTTTTCACCGTCAGCTGTTCGGCGAATAGGGTCACCTGCCTTTTTTTCCCCAGAAGTTGCTTAGCGACTTCGCCGAGATCGCCGACCTGCCTCATGAGCTTATCCACCTCAGCGGGCGAATAACCTGCCGCCCTCGCGACCGCCTTCTTGAGCTGCTGTAGTCCAACGCCAGTCTCCTTAGAAACATAGGCAGGCCAAGGTTTGCCGAGCAGAAGCAGGACGACTCGCTCCATCTCCTCAGCCGTTGTGCGCTTCAACAACTCGACAATAACTGAATTTTTTTCCAGGTAAGATGGGGTGTGCTCCAATTTTTCAAATGCCTCGGCTAAAGCCGCATAACGCATCTAAACCCTAACACCACTTCAGCCCTTTTACCTAAAACTTTTAACATCCAGCTGGCCCTAGACCTCGCGCAAGGACTCGAGGATGCCGCTGTGGGGGTCTACTTTCGCCACGAGCTTGCCGCTTCTAAAAATTCTTACCATACCATCTTCCCCGGAGACCGTCACTCCCCTAGATTTAGTCGCTGAGGTCATGGCTGCGACCGCCAAGTGTCGCGTGCCCAGACCGTTGGGGATTTCAACCTTAATGCTCGCGTTGAGATAGCGCTCCGCAGTGATGACGCATCCATCGTTCCCCACGACGAAGGCTCCATCAAAAGTGGCGTACTTCTTGATTAGCTCCCATTGTTTTCTATCGGTGATGTTCACCAAGTAACTCTTGAATGGGTTAATCATCAGTTGGTGCGATATCCTCAGAACCGCTTTGCTGTCCCCGATCACGAACGCCGTACCCACAGGCTTGCCACCCGAAGCCCCTTTCCCGAGCTCGAGCGATATCTCAGTTGCGGCTGCAAGAACCGGGTCAGATTCCACCGTCTCCATTATCGGCTCATTTTCGGAGACCTGCATGACCAAGAGGGCATCGGTACTATCAGCGAAACCATTCCCCGCTAAACAGACCAAACGCTCCCCTGGAAGAAATATCTTTTCCCGTAACCCGCACGCCATTGCATGATGGGCTTGGCCAGATCTCCCTTGAGCCCGCGCAGTGAGCTTGATCAGTTTTATGTGGGGGTTCCCGCTGAATCTCTTGTAAGTTTCATGGCTGGGGGTAGCGAGTACTACCTTCACCTCCCTCCCGCGTGTGCCAACCAGATTCTTCTCGAAAAGAGGACTACAATTTTTACCGGTCTCGGTCAAAGCGAGAATGGCGTCGGCATTTATTTCTAAAGCAAGACGCGCAGCCGCTTCGGCCAGTGCTTTGGGAACGTCCACCTGCTCAACACTCCGCCCCCCACCGCTTCGACCAGCAAATTTAGTTTATTTTCATCTGTTTTATCTTTTTCCCTCGAGTGAAATTTCGTGCCCGACCTCCACGCGCACACGAGAAATCGTCCCCGCTGGAAGTTCGATGAGATAACTGACAGTCGCTCTCGGTCTGTAAAACCGCCAGCGCTTGAGCTGCGCGCGAAGCTCGACGACCTTGAAGCTCGAATCCAAATAGACCAAATCAATGGAAAATCGCACGAACCACATGTGCACGCCGTGGCGCCCCGGCTTGGAAAACTTAAACAACAACGCCTTGCCCTGCTGAAACTTGCCTCTTAGCATCAGCCCTCTGAAGCGCCGCCAGAAGGTGTCCGCCAGCTCGACCTCGCTCGCCAAGAGCTTCCCGGTGGTTAGATTGACCAAGCGCATTGAGGAACACTTAACCTCTCTACGAAGAAGTTTTAACGTTGCCGGGCTTAACAAAACTCGATCTCATGCTGAGTGAGGCTAAATTTCGTGACGCCATCGTTGAAATGCTTTGCCGCGCCGAAACCAAGCTGCCCAAAGACGTTGTAAGGGCGCTTAAACAAGGCAAGATACGCGAACAAAATCCCAACGCAAAACTGCAGTTCGATTGTATGTTGAAAAATCTCGAACTAGCGAGAAAACTCGGTTTGCCGATGTGCCAGGACACCGGCACCTTCACCTTTTTCATCCAACTTGGCTACGGGCTAAAGCTCAACTTCGATTTGAAAAAAGCGCTAGATAAAGCTGTAACTCAAGCCACGCGTGTGGTGCCGCTTCGCGCAAATATCGTCGACCCGTTCACCCGCAAGAACACTGACAGCAATGTCGGCATCGGGCAGCCGTCGGTCCACCTTGAACTAGTCCCTGGAAAAAAGCTCTCGATCGACCTGCTCGTCAAGGGTGCGGGTGCGGAGAATTGGAGCAGATTTTTTATGTTCAGGCCCGCCGATGGAGATAAAGCCATCGAGCGAGCGGTGCTGTTGACACTCGTGGAGGCTGGGGGACAACCCTGCCCGCCGACCATCGTGGGGGTGGGGGTCGGGGGTTCAGGTGAAATAGCTCCAACGCTAGCAAGGCGTGCACTTCTACGTCCCCTCGACAAACCCAACCCGGACCGAAGACTTGCTAAACTAGAGCGTCAAATCATGCAAGCCGCGAATGAGCTCGATATTGGACCCATGGGATTGGGCGGACGGACGACAGTGTTGGGCGTACACGTGGAAAAAGCTGCCTGCCACATCGCAAGCCTTCCCGTCGCTGTTGCGCTCCAGTGTTGGGCTGCCAGACGAGCTTATGCTAGGCTCATCAACGGTCGCCTGCGGGTGGAGGTGCCCCGATGATCAATTCCACTGTCCTGACTAACCTAAGCTCACCGCTCAGCGAGCGGGATGTCAAAAAACTGCGAGTCAGCGAACTCGTAAAAATAAACGGGCAAATCGTGACCGCACGCGATGGGGCTTACGTCAGAGCGCTTGAACTTCTCCGTGCCAGTAAGCGTTTGCCCCTCGACCTTCGTGGTGCCGTTATCTATCACTGCGGCCCCATCGTCAGAAAGACCTCCCGTAGCTGGCAAATTTTGTCGGCGGGGCCAACGACGAGCGCCCGCCTCGACCGAATGCAGACGGAATTTGCCAAGCGAACTGGCGTGAGGGCGCTTATTGGCAAAGGAGGGGTCGGCGAAGAGGTTGCCATGGAGCTGGCTCGACTCAGATGCGTCTATCTAGCTTTCACGGGGGGTGCGGCGGTGCTCGCGGCCCAAGCGATTGAAAAGGTCGAAAAGGTGTTATGGCAGGACCTAGGTGCGGCAGAGGCATTATGGGTGTTAAAAGTTCGAAACTTTGGACCGCTCGTGGTGGCTATTGACACAAAAGGAAACAATCTTTACTTGCACAAAAAACAATAGAAAAAAATAAAAAACAAAAAAAGCCAAGGGGAGTGTTGGCGTTTTCCCCTTAGCGCTTCCGGAATATCGCAATCGCAGCCAGTATCAGCGCGACTATCACGATGATAATCGCGTAGGTGGCATATGGCGTGACCGAACGTGTTACCGTTACCGTCTTCACCGTGCTCCAGTTGCCCGCCACATCCTGAGCGCTCACCGAGATCGTGTTCGTCCCCTCGACCAGCTCAACCGCTCGGGTCAGCTTACCGTCGGTCGAGAGCACGTTGGTCGCCGCGGCCGGTGTAGTCAGCGAGGTTGCGTCGATGCGCACCCTGAGTTCCGTATAGGTCTCCCAGGTATCCTTGGTAACGGTCGCCTCCACGATGATGCTCATCGCGTCCGTCGAGATGCCGGACTCTGGCGCCGTTATCGTTACCGTCGGGGCGCTTCCGTCCACTAGGAGGTAGCCGTAGAGCACCTTAGAGCCTTCGTTACCTGCCTTGTCGACCGCTCTGAACTCGATCTTGGTGGTGGTTCCTGCCGTGGGTGCGACGATGACACTCCAAGCTCCGGTGGTGGCATCCGCAGTTGTCTCTAAAGCAGTTTGCTCGGCGCCGTTGAAGTAGACCTTGATCTTCGCTCCTGCCTCTGCTGTGCCGGTGACGGTGCGCGAAGCGGTCTTGATTACCAATGGATTGTCAATGTCCACCGAGATTGCGGTGAGCGATGGTGTACCTGGCGCTGTGACATCAACCGTGAACCTAGCGAATATGTTGTCCTTCTGGAGGTTGTCGCCCGCTTGCACGAAGATGTTGTACCTAATTTCCGACAGTTCCGTTGGCCACTGGTTCTCGAACGTGAATGACTTGATTGGATCGGCCGTTGGAAATGTTTTTGGTATCAGCGTAGCAAGTACGACGTTGTCGTTGTCCCGTCGTAGCTGAACTGTGTAACCCGAGTTGTCGGCGAAATTGTAGGGTGTAGCATTCTCGACACCCAGCGTGGCGTCGGTTATGGTCAGGCTGATCAACGGCGTGTTGTCAACGATGGTTGCCCCGTCCGCTGGCGAGGTTATGCTGATGCTGGGCTTCGTCCCGTCGTAGGTGACGTTCTCGTTGTCCTCCATGCCCACGTTGCCGGCTTTATCGATGTACTGGATACCTATCTCTTGGATCCCTTCGCTCAACGTTATCGTCTTGCTGTAGTAGCCCGATGCTGGGGTGGTAATGTCCGAGACCGTGGTTCCGACGCGGATCTTGACGGTCATTCCCTCCTGAACCACCAAAGATCCCGCGAAGTTGTCCTGAGCGACATTCTCGATGAACCAATTGGCCTGTTTTGTCTGTATTCCCGGAGCAAGGGTAGTGGCCGCGTCGGTTGGGAATCCTGTGATTTGCGTGACACTCGGGGTGGGCGGCTTCAATCTGTCCACGCCGAATGTACCTGTGTTATCAACGCCGGCGTTGCCGACCAAGTCCTCGAACTGCGAGCCTATGACGTAAATCGTTGCTGTGCCATCGCGCTGCGTGTTGTCGCTCGTCGTATAGGTGCCAGTCCAAACCGTGTTTTCGGCGTCCGGAGTCATTGTTATCTGGGTGTTCTCGGGAGCGTTGTTCTCGGCCACCATCACGTTCTCAAGCTTTGCGAGTTTCTCGCTTGCCGTAAGTGTAATAGTCACATCTAGGTTCTCCCCGATCCACGAGGGAGACGCAACTATGGTCACAGTTGGCGAGGCATTGTCGATTGTCAGGGTGATTTCTTTTTGAGCACTCAGGCCCGTAGTATCGGTTGTCTTCACGTATATCGTGTAATCTCCGCCAGCAGAGGGTGTTGTCACTGCGAACGGGAAGGCGAGCGACGCACCGCTTGCGATCCCCACGTTGTTTTCCCATTCCACGTAGGTGCCAGGTGGGGCAGTGCTAGAAGCAGCAATGGACTGACTCCAATTTATCGGATCATTTTCCGTTGCGGTTGCAGTAGCTGCAGTCATCTTCACGTTCTCGTTTACCGCCCTGACGACCTTTGTGTTATCCCACACGTCTACAGTAGCAGCCGCTGCCAGCTTGAGAACCGTGCCTGCTGGGTAGATGATGTTTTCTGTAACCGCTGAGTCCACAACTAAGACATTGTCGTTAACGCTGACTGTGTATATCGTGTTTGTGGTCGCCCCCGCAAGTGCCACAAAAATCCGGCCAATGTTATCAGCTTCTGGATTAATCGTGTTGTCGGCGTTAAGGGTTGCGACCCTTTCCTCCTGCATCCTAATCTCGGTATCGGCACCAAGGCTAGCGGTAGTCGCACTAACTAGAGCGACTAGGGTGTTTTCCGGTAACCTAACCATGTTATCGGTGCCTCGCACCACCCGCGTTTCGACCAGAAGCCTAGCCGTGCCATACGCGGAGTTCAGAGTTATCTGTATGTCTGCAGCCACGTTTTCGTTTTCTGCAGCAGCGATACTGTTCTCGAAGTCCCCCACAGCCGTCACGCTACCAGTACCGACATCCTTGACGAAGTTTTCAATCTTGGCACTAAGGTTTTCGTTAAGTATCCCAGTTACGGCCGTCACGGGCACCCAGCGGATTGTGGTCCCCTTTGGGATGATCACGGGGGTACCTCCTGGGGCTTTTAAAGTAGCGCCAACGTTCAGCTCTATAAGCGTCCCCGCTTTGAGCGTTACGACATTGTCCTCTAGGGTCACCTCATTATCCTTGGGTATCTTCATTACCGGTGCAAAGGCCGTGAACCCAGAGGGAACGACTATCCAGACGTTGTCGATCACATCGGGGCCCGCATTCTGAACTGTTATGGTACGCACCATCGTTTTGTTGGCCTCAACCGTGTCGTCATCAATGCTTACCGTTGTGGTATGGGTTGCGCTAACGTTAGTTGTCGATATCGCAAATGCCATTGAAGTTATCATTAAGACTGCGATCACTAATGCTAATTTGTCTTTCACCTATTCAACTCCTTTTTTATTGCGAGCTGAACTCTAAAATGGCCCCTATTTAAGAGTTTC
>JAUWBP010000083.1 GCA_030601665.1 Hadesarchaea archaeon
GACAAGCGCTACGTGCTGCACGCTGATAGCGGGAGCTATATTGAACCCGACCCGGACGTCGAAGTAGGCGTCGGCTACTGGGTTCACTTGCTTGAGGACGAAAACGTGGACTTGCTCGGTGTCCCGGTAGACCAGCTAACCCTGGACCTCCGCCAGGGCTGGAACCTGATAGGGCCTCCCTATGGTAGCTTGAGCATCGCCGACCCCGCGGACGATCCCGACGACTCCGTCCTGCCCTGGGTATTCACTTGGAATGCGCGTGAGAAAAGTTATAGCATGACACAATTTCTCGAGGCGGGGAAAGGATACTGGGCACATGCGTTCCGGGATTGTACTCTCGAGCTTCTCTAAAGAAGGAAGTGATGTAGAGCTGGCCAAATGATATGGTCCCGAAGTGCTTAGAGCGCATATTATCGGAACCAGCGATAACGAGGAGAATAGCCTAATTCTAGCTTAACTCTCCACTAGACGCTGTCGAAGCGATTCGATCTGGCGCTCGAGCGCCATGACCACGCTCGAGTTATCGTAGGGGCCCAACTTACTCCCACAGCGCGGGCACTTGAAATCGCTCTCCGCCGCGAGTTCGAATGATACCTTGGGGTCCCCGTTCCCGCAGCTGAAGAATATCGTGTCCCGCTCCGCTTCGAGCCGTTCCTGGAGCTTTTGCATGAGCAGGCGCTTGTTGTTGTCGAAGTACTCCCGCGCTCGCTCAGGCTCGATCTGCCAGTAATAGACGTACCACCCGCTGTGCTCGTCCCGGACCCTGCGGTAGCTCACCACGCGGTTTTCGTATAGGTCGTAGAGGATCTTCCGCACGAGGTTCACCCGCATGCCCATCCGCTTCGCCACCTCGTCATCGGTGACCTCCTCACCCGCGAGCACCTTCGCTACCTCGTATCCACGGTCGCCGGCTATCCGGGTAATAATCTCCTTTAGAACTGGATCCTCCAACGGCTTCTGCCGGAGTTCTTTCTTCTTTTTGACGCGTTTCTCAACCGCTTTCTTGATCTTGCCAATTTTCTTGCCCTTGCTAACTTTTTTGCCCTTGGTAATTCTCTTGCCCTTGCTAACTTTTTTGCCCTTGGTAATTTTCTTGCTCATTCCACCCCCACCTCCCCCGTGGGTCAGTAATTCTATGTTAAAAACTCATAAATAAAGTTAACGTGCCGAAAAATGCAATAATAACGGTATTCAACCCAGTTTTTCGGCTTTTTTGCTTTTATTACTTTGGATTATCCCTAATTTCCCATTAAAAAACTATTTTTAGGTTCTGAGCCCCAAAGAGAAGCCTAACGAGGAAAAATGAGGCGCAGCTGCCTCCGAATGGGACTGATGCGCGATATCGACTTTCTCAAGCGAGCTTCCCGCCCTTGAACACGTTCGTCCTTATCATTTCAATGAGCGAGCCCAAGTTCGTGCGCTCGAGTGCCGAGATGGGTGTGGCAGACGTTGTCAAATAGTTAAGGGCCTCGAGCTTGCGCTCAAGTTCCTCCTGGGAGATGAGGTCGACCTTGTTTAATGCCGCGACCACCCTCACGGGATACTCCGCCAGCACCTTGCGGGACGCCCGGAACTTCCGGATAATCTCGGGCAGGGGGTCGGCGACATCGAGCACGAGCACCACGAGGTCGGCTAGGTATATCTCCTCGAGCGTGGCCTTGAAGGCCTCGACCAGCCAGGGGGGAAGACCGTCGATGAAGCCCACGGTGTCGGTGAGCAGGGCTTTCCGGCTCGCCTTCAGGGCGCGCGTTCGCGGCATGAGGGTGGTAAAAAGCATGTCATCAACTTCGGCGTTTGCAGCGGTTAGGGCATTCAGCAAGGTCGACTTCCCCGAATTCGTGTAACCAGCGAGCGCCACGAGCTTGAAACCCCGGCGATGTCTTCGCTTGCGCCGTTGTTCCCTCGCCTTGGCAACCAATTTGAGCTTCCGCCTCAGGTTCGCGAGCTTCCGCTTGATCGCGTCGTAGCGGACATCCACATCATACTCCCCGCCTCCTCGAAAGCCAGGCTGCTCTACCAAGGTCAAGGCGCGCACCTGTTCCCGAACGCGTGGCAGCTCGTAGCTCAGCCTAGCGTACTCGACCTGAAGTTTCGCCTCGGGGGACCCAGCGCGCATCGCGAAAATCTCGAGGATGAGCTGAAAGCGGTCAATCACCTCGACCCCCGTGAGCCGCGAGAGCTTGTAGGCTTGTGAGGAGGTGAGCTGGTTGTTAAAGATAACGCGCTCAACCCCGTTCGACTTGACCAAACCCGCGAGTTCCTCGACCTTGCCCTTGCCTATGAGGTAAGCGGGATCTGGCTTCCGTACCTGCCCGAGCGTGCCAACGACCTCGTGGTTTAACGTTCGCGCTAAAGCGGCGAGCTCGCCTAAGCTGGATTTTTCGCCAGGTGATCGGCGTTCGACGAGCAAGACGCGCATGGCCACCATTTAAAATATGGTGGATAACGACTTAAGAATTCATGAAATATTTTCTTTTAATTGTATCTTGGGGGGGCACGTGGTACTTGCAGCTAGAATAGACCGGGACGAGTTGGTAATCCTCACTCGGCCTCCCCGGCCACGCGCAAAGGATTGAGTACCCTTGGGCAGCAAGCGCCTTGAACCGACCAACCTGTCTTCAGCCTTTTTACTTCTTTAAGACTTTGATGAAATCTTCTATGGGTATAGCTGGTAGGGTCATAATTTGAATGGTTCCGCGAGCCCCCAGCTCCATAGAAACACGGGTGATGCTTTCGTTGTCAGGCGCCTCAACGATGTTGACGAAGTCGTACGGACCGAGCACCGCATATTGGGCGATGACCTTTGCGCCATGGGCCTCGATTTCCTTGTTGACTTCCAGAATCCTTTTGGGCTTGGTACCGAGTGTTTTCTTCCCCTTAGCCGAGATGGTTGAAAGAAGAATATATGTCGACATTTTCCACCTCCAATTTTTATTCATTATTCTTTCACGAACATTTATATTTTTGCCTCGGATTGCTTGAAAACAACAGTTGCATCTCCTCAAGCGCTGTTCAATCGACCCCAATTTCCACTGAAAACTTAAAAGCACCTCGACAGAGTATTTCGAGGAGTGAAAATGTCAGATGCTGCCAAACCCAAGGGGCCGAGGACCAGTGCTTTTGATGAGAGCTACGTCACGGATTACATCCGCAGCTTGGAGCACCGTATCCGCGATTTGGAGAGCGAAAAACGCTCATTCGAGAGCCGATACGTGCGCATCGAGCGAGAGCTCCGAAGCCTCCAAGCCGAGTTCGACCGCATCCGTGCGCCACCCTTGATTTCCGCAACCCTCCTTGATGTGCTCGGGGATGGGCGCGCGATCGTTCGGAGCAGCACCGGACCGCATTTCGTCGTCATCGCATCACAATTTATCAAGCCCGAGCAGCTCAAGCCGGGCACGCGGGTCGCGCTCAACCAACGAAACTTCAGCATAATGGAGGTGCTGCCCTCGAGGAAGGACCCGCTCGTGTTGGGGATGGAAATCGAGGAAGCGCCCGATGTCAGTTATGACGATGTTGGCGGGCTGGGGAACCAGATTCGGGAAATTCGGGAGAGCGTTGAACTTCCCATGCTCAAGCCGGAACTTTTCAAGAAAGTGGGGATCGAGCCGCCCAAAGGGGTACTCCTCTACGGCGCTCCAGGGACGGGGAAAACCCTGCTTGCCCGAGCGGTTGCCCACGAAACCCGCGCGACGTTCATCCGCGTGATAGGTTCCGAGCTCGTGCAGAAATACATCGGCGAAGGGGCTAAGATGGTGCGCGAGATGTTCGAACTGGGCCGGGAGAAGGCGCCCTCGATCGTCTTCATCGATGAGCTGGACGCGATTGGGGCCCGCCGCCTCGACACTTCGACGAGCGGCGACCGCGAGGTTCACCGCACCCTCGTGCAGTTGTTGGCAGAGGTGGATGGATTTGACCCCCGAGGCGATGTCAAAATCTTGGGCGCGACCAATCGCCCGGACATCCTTGATCCAGCATTGCTCCGCCCAGGGCGCTTCGATAGGCTCATTCACTTCCATCTGCCTGATGAAAAGGCAC
>JAUWBP010000006.1 GCA_030601665.1 Hadesarchaea archaeon
TCTTCCCTTATCGAACGTAACAAATCGCAGCTCAGCGCGTTATCGAGTAGTCACCTCACAGCCATCTTCGGTGACGATTACCGTATGCTCAGCCTGCGCAACCTTCCCCTCTGCTCGCTCAGCCAGTACGTGGTAGGGCCAGAGAGATCCCACGCCGACCAATTCTCGTAGGGTCAGCTCCAGCCTCAACTTTGACATCTTCTTGGCAAGCCATCGCTCGGCGAACGGCAAGCCATCGTAGGCCCGCTTGACATCCCGCAGGAGCTCTCGAGCCATGCGCAGGCGAACCGGGCGGTCGTACAGGTACCTTAAAATGTAGACCTTCTGTTGATCCTCGACGTATCCAGCGCCGTCGGTCACGAAGGGCTCGAGCGCCACCACATCTCCGACGCTCAGCTTCTCCCCCGTCTCCCCCTTCACGTTCGGCACCGTCAGACCCGCGTGAAGGTTCCATCGCGCTAGGCTGTGGCCCGTGAGGTTGTAGATGGGCTTGAAGCCAGCCGCAGTTGCAGTTTCCTCGACGATCCTACCTAACTCACCCACATCGATTCCCGGCTTGATCGCAGCGATCTCGGCCTCAAGCGCTCGCTCCGCCGTTTGGACTAGCTCCTGCTTTTCACCCGTCGCAATCGTGAACGCTGTGTCACCGATGTAGCCGTCCACGTGGGCACCTACATCGACCTTGACCATGTCGCCCTCTTTTATTGTCGTGTCGTCATCGGCGGGCGGGCTGTAGTGGGCGGAGATTTCGTTGACCGAGATGTTGCAGGGAAAAGCAGGTTTGGCCCCCCTTTGAGTGATGAACTCCTCAACCATCTCAGCTACCTCGAGCAGAGTGACGCCCGGCTTTACGAGGGGGCGCGCCTGCTCGCGCACCTCGGCCACAAGCTTGCCAGCCTTCCTATACGCCTCTAGTTCATCTTCAGTCAGCACCCAAACACCTCAAGCAAAGGTTGTTTAATCCTGCGTCCAAATTAAACCTGATGCTATGCCCAAGAATACCTTCCTGACCGAGGCGCAGGCGCTGGTGCTCGGGCTCAGGGCCAAAGGGCTGACACAAGCTAAGATAGCGCGCAAGCTGCGAACCTCGCGCGCGAACGTTTGCATCCTTGAACGCCGTGCACGGGAGAACATCGCCCGAGCCGAACGGACGCTCAAACTGGCCGCAAAGCTCCGTGCCCCGGTTGTTCTTGAGGTCAAGCAGGGCGACGATATTTTGGAAGTGCCCAAGAGGTTGTTTAAGGCGGCAGATGCTACGAAGATCCAGGTTAAACTCAGTACACCAGATATCATAACCAAGATCCGAGAAGGGGCTGGAGATAAACTGCACGGTCGGTCGGCGACTCAAAGTTTTGACGTGGTCTTAACATCAAAAGGCGAAGTACTCATCGCATGAACTTCTCTAAACCCATCTGTTTCTCTCGCGCGTACCGAAGGTCCTCTTGTTTATATCCCAAGACTTCCATGATCCGCATCACCGCCGGCAGGACTTGATGCTCGACATAGTAGTCGGGATCGTACTCCCTGCCCTTGAAATCCTCGACGGGAACGGCACGCTCGCTTATGCTCCCCGGGCCCTTGGCCTCGATGTAGGCGATCAGCATCCCCGGCTCCACTTCCCGCCCCATCTCGCGGAGCCTCTTCGCCGCGACCACGTGGGGGCCTATCGAGCGGTAGCTCTCGATGGGCATCTTGAGTTGGGTGTATATCACGAGGTCGTCCAGGTTGACACGACCCTCGAGCATGTCGCGGGTGGTTTTGCGTATGAGCTCGGCTGCCTTCTTCGGCGAGCCATCACGTAAAATCGCCTCAAGCACCGCCTCTTGAGTTTTCTTAGCGAGCGCGGCCCAATCGCGGCGTACAAACTCCAAGCCCTTGACCACCATCCTGCCTTCCTCGTCGATCATCGCGTAGCGCTTCTTCGTTACAAAAATGCCGCGGGGGTAAAAGCCCTCGAACTCGAGCTCCATGATGCCTGGTAAGCTCTCGTTCACTTTCTTTAGAAACTTTATCCCGTCCTCGCGCTTCTTGCCGTTAAGCTTGCAGTATAAACTATCGGTGTCGGAGTAAATCACATCAAAATCAAAGTCCCTCGCCATATCGATGGTTTTGTGGATGTAGTGGCGGCCGAAGCTCGTAACGCTTTCAGCGCACTCCTTGAAGTACCACCGCGCCCGAGGGTAGCCGAGCATGCCGTAGAAGGCGTTCGCGACTATTTTGAGGGCCCACTGCTGCGCGTCGAGCGAGCGGTACTCTCTGGTGCCGCGCTTGTGTTGTTTCAGTTCTCGCTTCATCTTAGCCCGTGCCTCGATCAGCCGCTCAAGCGTCAAGGGGATGAAACCCCTTCGCTTGCTGCAGAACCTATAGCCGAGTTCGGGCACCGTCGTCGCCTCACTTGGCTTGCAGCACTTGCAGTTGAGTGCGGAGGGGTCGATATTGTGGGAGACGATGATGGATGGATAAAGCGAGCGGAAGTCGAACACGACCAGATTCTCATGCAAGCCCTTCGCTGGCTCCATCACGTAGGCTCCAACGTATGTCTCCTCGAGGCGCTCAGCGTACTCCTCGCCGACTGGCCGGGCAGGCACGAGCTCGCCGACCTTGTGCGCATCTGCAATGAGCAGCCACTCCACAAGTTGCCCGGGAGTCATTCGCGTCACGTCGAACGGCGTCTGTCGAATAATTCGCGCAAGCTCAAAGAACAACGGGAGCAACTCGAGTCCTAACTCGAGTGTCGCTTGGGAGTCGGACAAACAGTACTCAAGCAGCTCTTTCGTCCGTTCACCGCCCCGCTCCCAGGCCTCGGCCATCTCGGTGAACTTGAAATCTGGCTTCTCTTTCCCCAGCATGTGCCGGTAAACGTCCTCAAGGGTGTAGTGGATTAGCCTTATCGCCCCTATCGTGGCGAGGAAGTTCACCATTGTGTAAACGTCGATGTGCACCCGCCCCCGAATCCTGGTGGCCGTTGCGAACCGCCGCTTGCGAGCTATCACCTCCGAGCCATCCCGCCCGAGCTTGATCTTGACCCTCAGTTGTTTCGCCCGCTCCCGGATGTAGGGGAAGTCGAAGAGGTCGGTGTTGTAGCCAAGCAATACATCGACATCCCGCTCCTCGACCAACTCGACGAACCGCTTGAGCATTTCCCGCTCGCTACCCATAATCTCGACGTAATCGAGCTTCACCCCGGGGTTCTTCCAAGTGATAACTTTTTTAAAACCTCGGTTATCGGCCAAGCTTATCATGATGATTGGGTCCTTGTCTGGGCGGGGGGTGCCAGCCGGGATGTAAACCTCGATGTCGAAGCTCATCACGTTGAGCTTTTGTTCCGGCACATCGACTGGCTTAGGTGGACCGTCAAGCAACAACGTTTTAACGCCTTTTCTCTCCTCCACCTTGCCGCTCACGCTAACACCCAACATCGGGATGAGGTCTCGGTCCACTAGGTAGCGTCTCGCCGAGGGAATATCGAACTCGTAGATATCTTTCACCCCGGGCAGCTCGCGCATCGAGTGCCTCAGTGCCGACATATCTTTTGGGTAGTGAAATGCCACTTTGAGGAGCTCGACCTTGTGGCCGAGAAAAGTCCGCTCGACGATATCTACCGACTTCGGCTTGATCGTCCGCCCACGCTCGCTGAGTTCAAGTTTTGAGATGAGCTTCGCCACTTTTTCAGCATTACTGGTCGCAACGTAGAAGTACTGCTCGAAAGTTGGATCAATAGCTACTACGGTTTCGGTCCCGCTCTTCAGGAACAACCTTATACAAGGCTGCGCTTCTTCTTCGGCATAATCGACATCAAGCAGTAAGCCCTTCATGTACACCGTAAAAACAATCATCCGCTTTTCAGATAAAAGTTGACCTTAAAAGCGAAAAGGCGGGGACTTCGGCCCGGCCGATACTTACTCGACGAGCTTCGGAGTCTCGACCACTTCCGTTACTCGCCGTTTTTTCACGTGGGGGCCTTTCTCCCGCAGTCGCTACCTTGCACCCTGCTTCCGGGCGCTTATCCGCAACCGTCCGTGGTTTCTCGTCCACGTTTTTTTGCGGCTCCCCGTTGCCCGTAGGCTTCGGTTTGGTCGCCTCTGCGGGCTTCTATCCCCGCCGCTCTTTGTAAGGGCTGAACTTCTATAAATAATTTGTTTATCTTAACGGAAATATTTCCAATTGAGAAATATCACGAAACGCATTTAGATGCGACTTCACCCGCTTTCGGTGAAATCCCTTTCCACATGAGTTGAAACTCATATTTTCGGTGGGGTTTGAATTTTTTCACTGGAATTTCATCGCCAAATAGTTTGATCTTTTCAACTCTTGGAGCCTTCAAGTGCCGTAGGTAGCCCACATTCACGGGATCGAAGCCCATTCGGTGCGCGCAGTACACATCGCACTCCAAGGGGTCACCCGCGACCGCGATATTCCACTCGAGCGGCTCCCCTCCGACAGGCCCGTCGCCCTGCATGCCCACAAACCCATCGATGATGCCTAGTTTAGGCGTTACAAGCTTCAACAAAGCGGCGATATTTTTGTTGACCACTTTCGCTCCGAGCACGTACCTTGCCTCCTCGACCTCTGTCGACGAATAAAGCTTGCTCAGCCGCTTATACCTAGATAAATAAGAAGCGATTTTCCTTAGCAGCGGTACCCTCATCGCTTTTCCGAAGGGGGCCGAGTAGCCGTGGACGAGCCCTCGATCTTCGGGATGCACGAACCCCAGCATGTTCTTGAGCGTGAGGGTGACAATCGCGTGATCGTGGGTCTTGGGCAGCGCCAGCGAAATGATATCGTAGCGCTTGGCGTAGTCCGAAACCCTGACCTTGACCTTGCGCCCATCAATGAGCTCGAAATCTACGATTCCACTCCATTCATCAGTTCGATTGAGGTTGACCAGCTCGACGCCGTGTTCCTGAGCGAGCCGGCGGTAGCCAAGCATCGAGTACAGCTCATCGGTGCCAACGCCGCTCCCCTCAGCTACACATGCAATGTCCAAACTGTCGAGCGCCGCGCGAACTGCGTCGATGTGGCTTGCAGCTAGACCACCCGCGACGAGGTTTGGCTTGAGCAAAAGCTTGCCCTTTGGCTTCGCCTTGATCCCCCGAAGGGCTTTGACAATATTTTGGTACCTACCTAAGCCGATGCTGGTGGCAATCATCGCCCTTACTCTCGCCGCGATTTCCTTAACTCTTACTTCCCCGGGACTTGAATCCGCTCGAGCATGACCGGCCTACCCGACTCGGCCAACTCCGAGCTATTTCTGGCTGTGGAACCCTCGGACGTTTCGACCCGAAGCGCGCCCGTTGGGCACCGCGGTATACACTGCCGGCACATGTCGCACTTTAACGCCTTTTTCCGATCTGGGTCGAGCCATATCTCCCCGAATGGACAGGCCTCAACGCACGCGCCGCACCCTGTGCACTTTTTCTCGTAAATGACCACGATCCCCGTCTTCGGATTGCGCACGATCGCATCCGTCGGGCAAACCTTCGCGCAAGGTGGATCAGCACATTGCCTACATGCGATCGCCTTGTCAAACGCTGGCTCCTTTCGTTCGACTCGGAGGCGCGCTTTTTTGGGGTTCAACGCATGCTCACGAATGAGTGCACAGTAGAGCTCGCATATCCTACACCCCGTGCACTTCATTTCATCACAATACAAGTAAGGCACGCTTCAACCCTCCTATTGTAAACCTCACGCATGTTTTGATCCTAGCCTGCGGCCTCGAAGATATCCCGAACGTACTCGCTCTCTCGCTTCAGAAGCTCCTCGCGATTCAACAGCTGCTCGATGCTCCTCAACGCCGTCTCGAGCACAACTGTCTCTACACCCTTTCGCTTCACAAGCCTAGCGTAGCGTTCGAGGTTGCCCCGTTGGAGCAGGCCCCTTCCGAGATGTATGGGGGGGTGAAATATTTTTTTACCCGGCACGTAATCGTTGAGGTGGAGTTCTTTTAGATAATCTGGCGGGATGGGCTCAAGCGCATCCTCAGGGGGATCTGGGATTTGCTTACCGAAGTCGGCTCGGGTGAACCAATGCCCTATGTCAAAGTTGAAGTATATCTCGGCGCCTTGGGCCCTAGCCTCCTTGATGATAGCTAGGCAGTCCTCGATCTCGCTGTAGATGCCATCTAAAGCCGTGTTGTTCTCAAGGTGGAGCGCGAGACCCCGGTCAGCGGCGAATCCCCCCAGCTCAATCAGGCTCCGGAGCAGGGAATCATGAATGAAGCTGTGATACCTCCCGAGCCTGTGGTAAAATGGTACGCTGCCGGGGTGCATGATCGCATATCTCGCCCCGATATCAGCCGCGAATTGAATGCAACGCTTGTGCAACTCGACCGCTACCCCCCGATCGTCCTCCTGAGGGCTGCAGACGCACCCGCCGACGTAGCTGTATTGCAGGTGGAGCGAAAGGGTAACATCATTCGCTTCGGCCGCCTCTTTGATTTCCCGTCTTCGATCACCGTCAAAATTCAAGTAGGGATTTGGCGGGTCGGCGTCAAGCTCGACATGGTTCATCCCCAGCTTCCGCGTGACCTCGATTTGTCGTTCGATATCCCGTTTCGCCTTAACGAACGCGAGAGCACTCATTGATTCCAAGCCGAGCTCGCCTTTCTCGAGGCTTCGCTTTTCTTTTTCACCTAGGTAGTCGAAAACGAGGCAATTTGTATAATCCCGACCGAGCCTAACCATTCCATCCCGCTAGTACCTACAGGTGCGATTTTTTACGCTTTGCGGCGGCCCCCTTCGCGACGCTTATTAATCAGTCTGCCTAACCCCTTACGGTGGATAGGTGAAGATTGTCTCGGCCGAGCGTCCCGCGACGAAGAGGAAACGCCAGTATCACATCGCATGTGCCCCGGGCGAAGTTGCGCGCTACGTGCTCTTGCCTGGTGACCCAGATCGTGTGCCCAAAATCGCGAAGCTTTGGGATAAAGCGAAGAAGGTCGCTTATCATCGGGAATATCAGACATACACGGGCGAAGTCGGCGGTATCCCCATCTCCGCTACTTCTACGGGCATAGGATGTCCCAGCCTAGCGATCGGCGTCGAGGAACTCGCTACAATTGAGGCCGATACCTTCATCCGCGTGGGGAGTTCGGGGTCAATCCAGCGCGATGTTAGGGTGGGCGACGTGGTAATTTCTAGCGCTGCCGTTCGCCTCGAGGGTACGAGCAAAGAATACGTGCGCGTCGAGTATCCCGCAGCGGCTAACTACGAGGTCTTGCTTGCGCTCATCAAGGCTGCGGAAAAACTTGGCTACCGATATCACGTGGGGATAACCGCCTCGACCGACTCCTTCTACCTCGGCCAGGGCAGACCCGGTTTGAAGGGATATACCCAATCGTTCTCGAGAGATATCATGCCAGACCTCCAAGCCGCGCGCGTGCTTAACTTTGAAATGGAGACGGCCTCGCTGTTCACAATTGCGGGTATTTATGGTTTTCGTGCAGGTAGCGTGTGCGCGGTTTACGCCAATCGGGTGACGGGTGGATTTGGTGTGAGTAAAGGGGAGATGGAAAGCGCTGAAATTGCCACCGAAGCCGTTAAAATTTTGGCACGAATGGATGCGACAAAGCGAAGGCGGAAGAAGAAATACTGGTACCCCGGTATGGGTTGAATTTCAAGAGATTCCAAGGATAAAAAATAGGAATCGTCCTCGCACACTTCCTCAGTTTACTTCAAATTCCAGTCCCAGAGTTGACACCATGGATAATCGGGAGGTTCACGCAGCTACTGAAAGCTATCGGGGAGTGACCGAGCTCTTTAGAACGTTTGGCTTCGAGGAACACCCGGACAAGGTGGTCAGGTCGCTGTGTTTGATACGTTGAGGTAGAAATTGATAAAAGCACAGCATTTTGAGAGTTCAGCAATATTCTCAACATTTATAGGCTATCAGAGGAAACCGAGAAAAGGAGGTTATATATGAAAAAAAGTATCGGAATTGCAACCACTACTGCTGTAGTGCTAATCGCCATCGTTGCAATAGTTGTTGGAACAGGGGTATATATTGCAACCCGTCCAGCGGCCCCCATCGAGCCAGCGGCGATCAAAATCGGTTTTCCAATTTCTACTGTTATTGAGGAGCCATGGATCGGAGCTATTTACACGGCACTTGTGAGGGCCGAAAACGAGCTGGGGATTACTTTTGATTGGTCAGATGACATTGGATATGCAGATCTCCCCGCCGTAATCCGAGAATGGGCGACAGAGTATGATATAGTGATCACCGACAGTTTCGGGTGCGAGGAAGCGGCGCGCATCGCGGCCAGGGATTTCCCAGACACGCAGTTCGTATTCGGTTCGGGCTTGGGTCCCGTTGAGCCAAATGTGGCCGTTTTTGATGACTGGATCCACGAACCGGCATACATAAGCGGGATGATAGCCGGCAAGCTGACAGAGACAAACATTATAGGCGTCGTGGGCGGCGTTCCCGTCCCCGAGGTGAACAGGCTCATCAACGCATTCAAAGCTGGGGCATTAGAAACGAACCCCGATGTAAAAATGAAAATTGTTTTCCTTGGGGAGTGGTTCAACCCGCCAATAGCGAAGGAGAAAGCATTAGCCCAAATTGAAGCAGGCGCCGATGTCATGTACGCCGAGCGATACGGAGTTCACGAAGCAGCTCTGGAAAAACTCGCGACCGAGGATAAAGCCATTCCACTCTTCGGCAACCTATTAGACCAGTACGAACTGGCCCCAGCGCTGGTCGTGACTGGGCCGGTCTGGGATATGTGGCCTACAGTGAATTACGTAATAGAATCCCACATTCAGAGAGACGGTGAATCATTCGCTATGGACCTCGCTGAGTGGACGATGGCACGTAAGGGTGGATCCAAACTAGCACCTTGGCACGATTGGGAAACGAGATTAGACTCGAGAATCGTTGCGAAAATGCAAGCAGAGGACATTATAAACATGGTTGAAACAAGATGGGCGAAGATCCTCGACGGCACGTTCAGGGTCGATATAGACGAAGCAGTACCAGTTTCCGATTAAACACTGCGACGGTCCCCTAAATTTCCTTTTTCTTTTTTGTTTTGAGCAGTTTAGCGTACAGCATATCAAGGCATTTAAAGCAGGATGATAATGAAAAACATGCCAAGAAGGTTTTAGCATGGTGAGACGATCACCTGTTGTCATAAAAATGGTCGGCATAACAAAAAAATTTCCGGGAGTAATTGCTAACAATAAAATCAATTTTGATGTGAGGAAAGGCGAAATCCATGCTTTGTTAGGGGAGAACGGCGCCGGCAAAACAACGTTGATGAATATTCTATACGGGCTGTATAGGCCGGACGCAGGCGAGATCTACATCCGTGGCAAGAAAGTAACCATAAGATCCCCCAATGATGCGATTGGCCACAAAGTAGGCATGATTCACCAACACTTCACACTTGTTCCGCCATTCACCGTGACTCAAAATATCATTCTGGGGCTTAAGTTTCCCAAAGGGGTGTTAAAAGTCGGGCTGGCTGAAAAGAGGGTCACGGAACTTTCAGAGAAGTACGGGCTGAAAGTCGAGCCCCGAGCACAAGTATGGCAACTGTCGGTGGGGGAACAGCAGAGGGTAGAAATTCTCAAAGCCTTGTATAGGGGAGCCGAAATTCTCATCTTAGACGAGCCTACCTCAGTGCTTACCCCTGGAGAGGTTCGGGACATGTTCAAGACCTTAAGGTCTCTCGCAAAAGCGGGAACTTCGACTGTGTTCATCAGTCACAAGTTGGACGAGGTTATGGAGATCAGTGATAAGGTAACCGTACTTAGGGATGGAAAATTCGTGGCCACAAAGAAAACCTCCACCACTAATAAGAGAGAGTTGGCCCGACTAATGGTCAAGCGTGAAGTGATTTTTAGATTAAAGAAACCGAAAGCGAAATTGGGTAAGCCTGCACTCGAGACCAAAAAAGTATCTGCTTTAAGTGATAGGAAGTTGCTGGCGCTTAAAGAGATCTCTCTCTCGGTGCGCGAAGGGGAAATTTTGGGAGTAGCGGGAGTCGCAGGTAACGGACAAAGGGAGCTCGCTGAAGTCATCGCGGGCATTCGCAAGGCTACGGGGGGGAAAGTGATTGTCAAGGGAAAAGATATGACCAATCGCTCGCCCTCAGAAATCGTCGAGGCTGGTGTGGGACGTATCCCGGAAGACCGAATAGATATGGGGTTAATCATGGATCTCTCCGTTAAAGAAAATCTTGTCATGGAGACCCTACGAGATTTTTCAGATCACGCGGTTTTGTTCTTCCCGAAAGGGGTCTTTTTAAACCATTCAGCAATTGACAAATACGCAGATAAGCTAATCTCCGAATTCAAGGTGATTACCCCTAGCAGAGATGCCCCATCCAAAACACTCTCTGGTGGCAATCTGCAAAGGCTCATCTTGGCGCGAGTATTAACTCGAAACCCGAAAATCCTAGTAGCCTCGGAGCCGACTCGGGGGTTGGACGTTGGAGCGACCGAGTACATTCGACGCAAATTATTAGAGCAGAAAAAGAGGGGGGCCGCTATACTTTTGATCTCTGAAGACTTGGAGGAGATCTTAACTTTGAGCGATCGAATTGCAGTGATGTACGAAGGTAGAATAATGGGAATCGTTCCCGCCAGAAAAGCAAAAATCGAGAAGATAGGATTGATGATGGCCGGAACGCCCTTGAACAAAATTGGGAGATAAAATGAGATTTCCTCTTAAAAATTTATCGAGAGGGTTGAAGGCGAAGCTTCCAAAATTAAAAGTAGAAAAAAGACCTTATCCCTCCCTTAGGACGAAAATTCTATGGCCTGTTTTATCCATTTTGATTGCCCTAGGGATTGGGGCCATCCTCATCGCTGCCGCAGGAGTCAACCCCTTAACTGGTTATTACCATTTATTTCACGGCGCTTTGGGAGATGCCCACGCCATAAGTGAAACGCTCTGGAGATTTACCCCCCTATTGCTAACGGGTACGGCGGTGGCGTTAGCTTTCAGATGCAAATTTTGGAATATAGGTGTGGAAGGACAAATGCTTACCGGTGCAACCGTTGCAACTTTTTTTGGTGTTTCGTTCATCGGCACATCTAGCTGGTTGCTCATCCCCCTTGTGATTATATCGGGTTTTCTCGCGGGAGCGCTATGGGCAGTAATCCCCGCTATACTCAAAGCGAAATTCAAAGTGGACGAGGTTGTAACCACCCTCTTGGGGAATTGGATAATACTTTATTTTGTAGCATACTTGGTTGAAGGACCTTGGAGGAACCCAACTTCCTTGTGGCCAGAGTCGCCGGCTATCGCAGGCTCGGCAGTGTTCCCAAGATTGGTGCCCCTATATCGCGTTCACATCGGGTTTATAATAGCCATCTTCTTTGCCATTCTCTTTTTCATTATTCTTCGAAAGACCGTGTGGGGCTTTCAAATCAAAGCAACCGGAGCAAACCCGCGGGCAGCCAGCTTTATGGGAATAAAAGTGACAAGGGTTCTGATAACAGTAGCAATTTTGAGCGGTGGGATAGCTGGCATCGCTGGAGTGAGCGAACTTTGCGGAACTCACTTCCATATGAAAGGATTGGGATTTTTCGGGGGGACCGGAGAACTCTCTTGGGGATATGGTTATGCGGGCATCTTCATCGCGATGCTAGGTGGGTTAAACGCAATAGGGGTACCAGTGGCTGCGTTCTTCATGGCGGTCATGATCCAAGGATCGCGAGCGATGTACCGTGCAACCGGGGTTCCCTCACCTTTTTACTACGCTATGCAGGGGACAATTCTAGTTTGCCTATTGCTGGGTATATTTCTCACCTATTACCGAATTAGGAAGGTGAAGGGATAATGGAAATCCTCACTTATGCATTCTTTATAACTTTCTTAGCTATGACATTTCGAATGGCAACTCCTGTCCTGTTAGGGACCTTGGGAGAAGCCTTCGCCGAGCGCTCTGGGGTCTTGAACCTTGGCATCGAAGGCACCATGCTAATGGGGGCGAGCACCGGCTTCATAGTCACTTACTTCATAGGGGATCTCTGGCTGGGAATATTCGCTGCGGCATTCATAGGTATGGCCATGGGCTTACTCATGGCATTTTTATCTGTAACGCTCGGCGCTCAGCAACACGTCGCTGGGTTGGGCATAACTTTTTTGGGCACGGGACTAAGTTTTTTCTTATATCGGCTTTTTGTTGCTCCTGCGGGAGGAGTTCCACCCACTATAGTCCCTTTTCGCCCCATTGAAATTCCAGGCCTTAGCGGAATTCCAGTCTTGGGTCCAACTATCTTTACGCAGCCCGCGCTCGTGTACTTAGCATTGATATTGGTTCCAATAGTTGGATTCATCTTTTATCGGACCACACTCGGCTTGAATTTAACCGCGGTGGGGCAGAACCCCAAGGCCGCGGACACGGCCGGGATAAATGTTTTCCGTACCCGCTACCTATGCCTTCTCATCGCTGGAGCACTAGCTGGAATCGCCGGTGCTTGGTTCTCTATGGCACAAAGTAGCCAGTTCTTACCAGGCATGACTATGGGGCGCGGATGGGTTTGCGTCGCGCTGGTCATATTCGCCAATTGGAGTCCTTATAGGATCTTGGGTGGGGCCTTACTCTTCGGTGGGATAGATGCGCTTCAAACGACATTCGCTGCTTTAGGGGTTGCATTTCCGTATCGAATCTTGCAGATGTTCCCATACATCTTCACCATAGTTATCTTGGTGGCGGTAGCGAGGAGGGCGACTTATCCTGCTGCGTTACTCCAACCTTACCGAAGGGAGGGGTGATAAGCGATGCGGAAGATCAAAGGGATTTTCCAGCGCCTTCGCCGATGGATAAAAGTTAAAGAAATCAAGGAAATTCTACCCCGCATTCGGCGGCAGATGGGTATCGCAGGAATTTCTCTCTCGATAATGAGCACGTTCGTTATTGGTTCGGTTATTGTTTATTATGCAACAGGGATGGGGGAAGTTCCACCTGTAGAATTGAGTGTTGCAGCGCACGATAATGCTATCACGTTAACGGTTCTCGATGGAGAGATTCCCGCTGAGGATTGGGAATATCTGGTCTTCGACGAGCGTGTCAACCCACCTATAATGTGGGACCCTGCCCCGGCAGATATGGAACCGGGGGAGGATATCGTGCTGAAGTCCGACGCCCGCCCTGCGACTTACCGTGTACAGATAAGGCATAAGCCGACCCTCAAATTCATCTTTGAAACCAAAGTTGCGGTTGAAGGATGAGCATGGCAAAAGATTTTTCATTACCTTTTTAATCCGAATATCATAATTGTTCAGGGGAAGGTCGAATTGATGAGGGATGTCGCAATCATAGGTTGCGGGATGACGAAGTTCGGGCGGCTCGAGGGAAAGGACCTCATGGACCTGCTCGCGGAGGCCTCGCTTCGAGCGATCGACGACGCGGGAGCCGGCGAGCGTGACTTCGATTCGGTCTACGTGGGGAACATGATGGCTGGGGAACTCGTCCATCAGACTGCTATCGCAAGTGCCCTCGTGGATCGAATTAACTTGATTCCAGCGGGGGCGGAGCGGGTTGAAAATGGCCCGGCCTCGGGGGCGTCCGCGGTCAAGAATGGATTTTTTGCCGTGAGCTCGGGGGCGAGCGACCTCGTGCTCGTCGCGGGCGGGGAGAAGATGACGGCTGTCGACACGGATGTCATTGGCGACCTCGTATCAACAATGACTCACCCCACCGCAGAGTACGTGCACGGTGTGACCTTGCCCGCGATGGCAGCTATGCTCACCCGCCTCTACATGGAGCGCTACGGCGTCACCGAACGCCACCTAGCGATGGTCGCGGTAAAAAATCATGCGAACGCGCTGAAAAACCCTTACGCCCACCTACACAGGGAGTGCACCATCGAAGGTGCCATGAACTCGATCATGATCGCCGACCCGTTGCGACTTTACTACGCTTGTCCAATCAGCGACGGTGCTGCCGCAGTGGTTCTATGCCCCTTGGAGAAAGCGAAGGAGTTCACGGATAAACCCGTTCGAATCGCCGGCTTTGGGCACGCAAGTGATGTCCAGACCCTCCAGGAGCGAGAAGACCCAGCGGTGCTCAAATCAGTCCAGCTGGCCTCGCAGCAGGCGTTCAAAATGGCCAAGCTCGAGCCCAATGACATAGGTGTCGTGGAAACGCACGACGCGTTCGAGATTTTGGAAATCGTGCAAAGTGAGGATGCTGGATTCTTTGAGAAGGGCAAGGGGCATTTGGCGGTTGAAAAGGGAGTGACCGCGCTCGATGGGGAGCTGCCGATTAACCCCTCAGGAGGGCTGAAGGCGAAGGGACATCCTGTGGGGGCAACTGGAGTTGCACAGATAGTCGAGCTTGTCTGGCAGCTGCGCGGTGAAGCTGGCGAGCGTCAGGTCAAGGATCCCAAGCGGGGTTTCGCATGTAACTTCGGAGGCTTCGGGAACAACACGGTCATTCATATCCTGGAACGGGGGTGGTGAGATAGAACAAAAATTCACCGGATTCAAGTGCAAGTCCTGCGGGCGGGTGATGTATCCCAAGCACGACCGCTGCCTAGACTGCAAGGGCACGGAGTTCGAGGAGGTCGAGCTGGGGGAGGATGCAACGCTGCTCACCTACACCAAACTCTACGCCCTCCCCGAAGGAATCGAAATGCCACCGCTGGTGCTCGGGATAGTCAAGTTCCCCGGGGGCGTCAGGGCTATGGGGCAGCTCACCACCGACGACCCGAAAATCGGCATGAAGCTCCGCCCGATTTGGGGGAAGCTGCGCAAGATAAAAGACAAGGAAATCTTCGGGTTCAAGTTCGAGCCCTTGAAGTAAGGGATTAAAAGTATGGTGTGTTATTGAGAAGGGGATGAAATGGAAGTTGACTGGAGCAAAATAATGAAGCCCTACCCGAAGAGAAAGATCACCCTCCCGAACGGCGAGGAGATGATCGTTTATTCGCAGACCAAGGATGAAGTTGAAGAAGTTGCCGAAGCCATAATGCCCCACATAAAATATCATAAGGATTTCTTCGACCTCGTGACCTCAGAGATAATCACGGAATTGTACCTGTGGCGGGAGAACCGACCCATCTGGGGATGTCCACCCGAAGCTCACTTCAACCTGGTCGGCAAAGTGGGCGACGAGATTGTCGGGTGCTCAAACGGCATACTCAGGGACAACCCTAAAATAGGGTGCAGCCTCCACACCGTGACGATGAAGCGAGGGACGCAGATAGGCGCTTACCTCTGGCCGTGCAAGCTGGAGCACTACTTCGACGTGCTTGGGATCGAAAAGCTCCAAGCAAGCGCCGAGAGCGCGATCGGGGCGCGAAAGCTCTTCGCCGCGTACGGATTTAGCTCACAACCGTTTCCGGAGCAGCGAAGCCACTTCGGCACCAAGCTAGAGCTAATGACGAACGAGCAATGGCAGCGGATAAAGCCCGGCAAGCTCGTTGGTGAGCGGGTTTAATTTTCGATAAAGTACAGTATATTGGGAACCCCTTGGAGCGATTTGCGAGAGCCGTTTTCATTGGCCCCTCCGCATTTGACACACTAAAGCGGAGTGCTGCTGGCGAGGTCCACAGCGTTTTTGACCGCACTTTCAACATCATCATCGGTGGCAAGCTAGTTGGCGTCGCTCAGAGCAGCATCTCACGAAGTCCGATTAACGTGATTACCGACGTTCGTCCCAGCGAAAGCATGCCATCGCTCGGCGTCCGCAAGGGAATGCAAGTTCAGAAGGTGGGTAATCGGGTGCTCGTCGGCGAGGTGCTCGAAATCTCGTTGGAAGACGCGCAGCTCTGGCGGCCGAAAACCCGTACTGAACGGTGCCTCGACCCTGAGCTCATCAAGCGCAACATAGAGCTGGCGAAACAGCTTGCTGCGAACAAAGGCAGGCGTGAGGGACTAGGACAACTTCTAAAACACGTCGACGAGATTGCCGCCGGTAAAATGCCTCAAACACCCGATTTGAACGAGGTGGCTAGAGCGGCGCTGCCGCGGCTGATCGATCTGGTAAAAGCAACCAAATCTGAAAACGTTGAGGGTGTAAAAGGAGCAGCTCAAAAACTTATTGGGCTCGGTCTTGGGCTCTCCCCCTCCGCGGATGATACACTGTCTGGGTTCACGGCTGCCCTCTGGTGGGTTTCCCATTCGCTTGGTAAGGGCATAGACCGCGTGAAAAAAATCAATGAAACAGTCATAAGCTGTTCTGACGCAACAACCTTACTAAGCCAACAACTGCTAAGGCACGCTGCTAAAGGTGAAACCAACGAGCAAGTGGGGGAATTGCTCGAGGTAATCTTGGCGGGCGCTCATCCATCTATTGAAAAGTGGGTTGAAGAAGTTTTGAAAATCGGCGAGACCTCAGGCATAGACATGATGGTCGGGCTTCTGTTGGGCTTGGAGATCGGTTTAGAGACGGACTGATTGTACCTTCTTCGGTTTCTCCTCTTCCAACTCGGTCCCCAAGGGCTATCTATGATTCTCTTCAAAAATACCCTAGTTTCTGAGGACTACCCGTATTTTTCGGCGAACGCTTTCAAAGCCTTCTTGAAGCAGTCCATCGGCGCCCGCACTAGGCCAAATCCTACCCCGCCGACCCCGGGATCCTTGTGTGCCACACCGGTGTTTATGAAAGGCAGAATCCCTGTCTCAACGACCTTGCGGATATCTATCCCAAGCGGCGTACCCTCAAAGTTCATGAAAGGCATCGTGAAGCTCGTGTGCTTGGCAACGGTTATCTCCCTCATCTCCCGCGAGTAATTCGCCGCATCTTGTGGCGTCCCCCCGACCACTTGGACTACCGCCGGTGAGTTCGCCGACGCAAAACCTCCCAAACCCATGGTTTCAGCGATTGCACTATCCCCTATATCTCGACCCTCGTCCCCCTTCTTGAAGCCCGGGAAGAACAGGGTTTCAGGCGTCGGAGCTGGTGCCGTGAACCATTGGCCGGGCAAACCGCTGACTCGGATGCCGAAGTCGGTGCCGTTCCTCGTTAACGCCGTTACTATGGTGCTGTACTCGATGCCGTGACCTGCGTCAAGCATGGCCTTACAGGCTGGCATCAAGAGGTTGAGGAAGGTCAACACATTGTCGCCCATGAATTTCATTACCCTGCTGATAATCTCCCCGTCGAAGCCTGTTTCAATCACGTGGGGAGTCATGGTTTTCAGGAATAACAAGCTCGTTGCGACGTTTCGGCAGTGACACTCGTCGCCCATGTGAAGCGCCTTGGAGATTATTTCCTTTAGATCAATCGGGCCTGATCGCTTGAATGCCTCCGTGAGAAGCGGCGACATTTCTTTCTCCATCCACTTCAACTTGTCGATTACTTCCGTGGAGTAGGCTCCGTACCTCAGGACCTTCCCCAACCCCTCGTTGAAGTTACAATACACCTTATTACCGTGCGTTTGATTCTCAACGATGTATACGGACATCGATGGTGAAATTACTCCGGCCATCGGACCCACCGCGTCGTGGTCGTGACAGGGGGCGAACTCTATCTCCCCTCTCTCGGCCAGTTTAACGGCTCCCTCCTCCTTGTCGGCCCAGCCTTCGAAAATCGTCGCACCTATTACCGCGCCACGCGTCGGGCCTGACATTCGCTTCCATTCGATGGGGGGACCTGCGTGCAGGAGCATGCGTTCCTTCATTCCCGGAATAACATCCTTTGCCTTCTTGACACCTATTGCTACTGGTTTAGCTTCAAGGATCTTTTTGACGGCTTCCTCGTTTGCTTTCTCTATTTTCCCCAACTTGTCACCTCATCGCGATTGATTCAAAGTTTATCCAATTTATCGAGCAACTTCATCATCTCTTGGTCTCCCCCTGCGGGTGGCTTCCAATCGACGTGAACCGAATCAGCTCCCTGGGCTATGAGGCTATCGTGAAAATTCCTGGC
>JAUWBP010000004.1 GCA_030601665.1 Hadesarchaea archaeon
CAACGCGCAATCAGAAGCTATGGTCAGCGAATCCTTCTGCATGAACGGCGCCTGCGGATGGACGAGCGAAATTTTGATAGGCCACTGTTTTTCAACAACCACATCTTCACCTCCTACGAGTTTCTCAGTCGTGTTCATATATTCTATCTCCTGTACGTGTCCGCACATCGGGCAGCGAATTTTCGTTACTTGCACGGGACGCCCCTTGAGGTAGTTTGAGCGCCTTTTTTATGGCATCTCGATCGAAGCCAACGATTATCTCGCCGTTGATATCAAGTACCGGCACGCCCATTTGGCCGGATTTCTCCATCATTTCAGTGGCCGCGGCTCTATCTGCCCCAACGTTCTTTTCAACGAATGGGACTCCATGCTCCTTTAGAAACGCCTTGGCTATTACACAGTAGGGACACGTAGGAGTTGTGTAAATTTTTACGTTCGATTGAGGTTGGGCCATTTATATCTATCCATTTGATTTACCGATTAACCCCTTTTATTTTTTGCGCGACTGTTTTGCTCGACCCCGGCTGCCCGCTCAAAATCAGCTTTTCTCGGTGCCCCCTTGATCTCAAATGCTCATCCCCAATCTTGTAGGTGATCACGTAACGCTCGTCACCGCCGCTATCGGCTTGTGCAATCTCCAACGGCTTTCCGAGCACCTTTTCGAGCTCGAGCTTTAGGTCGTCGAAGTAATCATAAAGGCCGCAAGTCCTACAAAATGGGCCGCTTAGCTCGACAACAATCGATGGTCCTTCCAGCTTGACGAGTTCAGCAACAGCCTCGGACCCATGCCATTTGTTAAACTCAGTTAACGCTCGAACCACAAACTCTTTGTAGCCACGGGTGCCAAAAGTCGATACCATTATTACTCACCTAATTGTGAACGAGATGCCTTTTGTAGGAGCGAGCGCAGTGCACGCAGCAGAACATCAGGGTTTTCCCCTTAATCCGCTCCCTGTGCCCGCCCTCGTAGACCTTGCAGCCGCAGTGGGCGCACTTTGTCAGCTTTGGCTCGAGCACGATCGAAACCAAATCGCTGAACCGCGTCATGAGCATCGCGCTAGTCTTTCGCCCTTCGCGGGTCAGCGCGTAGACCTTTCGTTTCTTACCCCCGACTATCGTCGTCTGACAGGTGACTAAACCTTTCTTCTTTAGGTTCTTGAGCAGGGGGTAAATCTGGCCCGCGGACGGCTTCTTCCCCATCTTTTCTCCGAGCTCGGTCATCAGCTCGTACCCGTGCCTCGGCGCCTCGTTTAGCAGGAGGAGCGTGTAGAACTTGGTGAGGTTTGTGGTATGCTCCCGCTCACCGACCATGATCGCACCACCTTAACATGGTAAGGGGATATATTTAAATATGATATATCGTAAAAAGAGTTATGGTAAAATGGCCAAAAAGAAGACCACCATCCGGATTAGCGGGATGCGCTGCGTGAGCTGTGCCCAGACCATCGAGAAGGCCCTGAAAAAACAGCCGGGAATCGCCAACGCAAACGTCAACTTCGCCACGGAGAAGGCCACGGTCGAGTACGACCCGGCGAATGTGAGTTTGGAGCAGCTTGGTGAAACGATCAAATCGACCGGCTACGAGCCCGTGGGTATCGAGCGAGAGCGGACCCGCGAGGTCAGTTTGAAGATCACTGGGATGACTTGCGCGGCGTGCGCTGCGAAGATCGGGAAGGCGCTTTCGTCTCTCGAGGGGGTGAAGCGCGCCAGCGTCAACCTGGCGACCGAGAAGGCGACCGTGGAGTACATGCCTGAAATTGTAACGCTGGTCGATCTCCGAAAGGCTGTTCAAGATGTCGGCTACGGCGTGAGCGAGGAGGAGGAAGTCGACAAGTCGCTGGTGGAGATGCAGCGAGCGCGCGTGCGCATGCTCGTGGCATGGGGCTTCACCATCCCTCTAACCATCTGGATGATCGCTGAGATGATCTTCGGCGTGGTCTGGCCTAACCAGGAAATTTATGACTTGGGCTTAATCCTGCTCGCCGTGCCCGTGCTTTTCTGGGCGGGCCTGCCGACACTTCGCTCGGCCGTGAAAGCCATCTCTCACAAGACCGCGAACATGGATGTCCTCATCATGATGGGATCCACGATAGCCTTCCTCACCGGCCCACCCATTTTCTTCGGAGTTCCGATTCTGAACTACGCGGGGGTCGCGGCGATGATCATGTCCTTCCACCTAACCGGGCGATACGTGGAGGCCAAGGCGAAGGGTCGAGCTTCGCAGGCCATCAAGCGCCTCCTGATGCTCGAGGCGAAGTCTGCGCGAATTCTCGTCAAGGGTAAGGAGAAGGAGGTCCCGATTGAGGAGGTAAAAGTCGGTGATGTGATGGTCGTCCGCCCCGGCGAGAAAATCCCGACCGATGGGGCAGTAATCGGGGGCGAGAGCGCGGTCGACGAGTCGATGGCGACGGGTGAGTCGATGCCCGTGCATAAAAAGAAGGGGAGCGAGGCCATTGGGGCCACGGTCAACCAGGAGGGCCTGCTCAAGATCAAGGCGACGAAAATCGGAAAAGACACCTTCCTCTCGCAAGTAATTAAAATGGTCGAAGAGTGCCAAGGGACCAAGGTTCCAATCCAAGAGTTCGCGGACAAGGTCACCGGCTATTTCGTGCCCGCCGTGCTGCTAATCGCCACGGCGACTTTTATCCTCTGGATGGTCGTCCCCGGTTTCATAGGGGGCATCGCCAACTGGGCACAATCGTTCCTACCCTGGGTTGACCCAACGTTGAGTGTGCTCACCCTCGCGATTTTCGCCACGGTCGCCGTACTCGTCATCGCCTGTCCCTGCGCCCTCGGCCTGGCGACGCCTACTGCGCTGATGGTCGGGAGCGGCTTGGGCGCTGAAAACGGCATCATCATCCGGAAGGGTGAGGCCATCCAGACGCTCAAGGACGTGCACACGATAGTCTTCGATAAAACCGGCACCATCACCCAAGGAAAGCCAGCACTGACCGATGTCGTCGCGACGAAAGATTTCGCTCAGAAAGGGGTCCTAGGGCTAGCAGCGAGCGTCGAAGCTGGCTCTGAACACCCCCTCGCTAAGGCTATAGTTGAAGGGGCGCACGCCAAGAAGCTCAAACCCGCGAAGCTCAAGGGATTCAAAGCGGTGCGAGGGAAGGGCGTTCGAGCCACCATCGATGGAAAGCAGATTTTAGTTGGAAATCGTCTCTTCCTGAAGGAGGCCGGCATCGATGTCGCCCCACTTGAGGGCGAGATGAAGCGCCTCGAGGATGAGGGCAAGACCGCCGTGCTCGTCGCCTCTGGCAAAAAGCTCGCTGGAGTCTGCGCGGTGGCTGACACACTGAAGGAGGACTCGGTTCAGGCGATCAAAGAGTTGCATGAAATTGGGCTAAAGAGCGTCATGATCACCGGTGATAACCCGCGCACCGCCAACGCCATCGCAGGACAGGTCGGCATTGACCGTGTACTCGCAGAGGTGCTGCCCGATCAGAAGGTTGCGGAGATCAAGCGACTGCAAGGAGAGGTCGGGATGGTGGCGATGGTGGGGGATGGAATCAATGATGCCCCCGCACTTACCCAAGCGAACGTTGGTATCGCAATCGGTACGGGCACGGATATCGCAATCGAGGCCGGCGATGTTATCCTAGTGCGGGGCGACCTCTCGAGTGTGGTCAGCGCGATAAAGCTCTCCCGGGCGACGTTCCGCAAGATCAAACAGAACCTCTTCTGGGCATTCGGCTACAACGCGGCGGCAATACCCCTTGCGATCTTCGGGCTGCTCCACCCGATCTTTGCTGAGTTGGCGATGGCGACGAGCTCGATATCCGTGGTGTCTAACGCAAATCTGTTGAAAAGGGTTAACATCCAGCCTTCATATTCCTCGCCAAAAACCAAACGGAGGTGAACGGAATGGTGAAGGATCCGGTATGTGGAATGGATGTGGACGAGGCGACGGCTGAGCATAAGGCAGAGCACAAGGGCAAGACCTACTACTTCTGCGCCCCGGCGTGCAAGGCCGACTTCGAGAAGGACCCAGAGAAGTACGTGAAAGGGGGAGAAATGCACCACCATTCGAAGAGCGGTTGCTGTTAGGGAAACCCCGAGAGGATGTGAGATTGCAAGAGATCCAGTCTGCGGTATGGAGGTGGGCGAGCGAGCAGGCTTCAAAACGTGGTATCGGGGCAAGATGTACCACTTCTGCTCGGCCGTGTGCATGCGAGGGTTCAGGAGACGTCCGCAGAAGTACCTTAAGGTATGACAATCGTTCGATCTGTTGCCTCAAAATAATCCACCAAAAGCCTTTTATATAACGCTGTTATAAAAAGACAAACATACAAACGGTGGTGACGATGAGGGATTTACTTTGCGGCTGCTGTGATTGCTGCTGATGTTTCAGTTGCTACGCGATTCTCAGCTGATCGTATAGATTTGGTCATTTCAATTGGCCACTTTTTCTCCGTTGCAGAACTAGAGGGAGGTCTGTTCGATGTCCATTGAGCTACTGGTCGCGATCTTGCTGATCGGGGGCGTTGGCGGCTATCTCGGCGGGGTCGTGGGGCTCATTGGAGCAGCCGTGGTCCCGGGCCTGATCTTGCTCGATGTCGACCCCGTCATTGCAATCGGCTCAAGCTTGCTGCTACACGTGCTGATCGCCCCCATCGGCGGAATCTCGTACTACAGGTTCGGGCACGTGCGTCGCGGGATTTTCGTTCCCCTCCTCCTAGTGGGTGTACTGGGCGCCTTCCTCGGGGCCAACGTTTCTACGCACCTGCCCGCTGGAGAGCTGAAGCTGCTTGTTGGCATCTCGGCCACCGCCGCTGGCTTGCTCGTTATTGTCAAATATCCTCGAAGGAACGAGATAAAGTCGACACTCGCCCCCGTCAGCAAGAGGCTTCGGATGGTCAGCACGCCTACGGTGGCTTCGATCGCTTTCGTCGCGGGCCTCGCTCACGGCGCCCTTGGCTTGGGGTGGGGTACTCTTGGCATTTCCTTCTTAATCTTGGCTGGGGTTTTCCCCCACACCGCTGTCGGTTCGTCGTTGCTTGCGCGATCGTTCGTCGCGTTGGCCGGAGTCTCGACCTATTACTTCTTAGGCGATTTACAAGCGGACATCGTCCTCCCGTTGCTTGCTGGTGGATTGATTGCTATCCCGTTCGGCGTGCTCACCGCAAAACGCCTCCCGCCCAGAACGTTAAAGCTAATCGTGGGTGTAGTCGTTATTGTGCTAGGTGCCTCCGTTTTGATTAAACAGGTGATCTAGATGGCACAACCAAAGCAAAAGATTGCAGAACAAGAGCAAATCGATGCAGACATCCTGATAATCGGTGGTGGCACAGCTGGGTGCATGGCTGCCGTCGAGGCGAGGCAGCTGAACCCGAAACTCAAAGTCGTCATCATGGAGAAGGCCCACATCGATCGAAGCGGTTGTCTGGCTGGGGGAATGAACGCCATCAACGTTTACCTTCACCCGGGGGAAACCCCCGAGAGCTTCACGCGCTACGTGCGGTGGCAGGCGATGGGACTCTGCCGGGAGGACCTCACGCTCAGCATGATCAAGGAAGTCAACCCTGCAGTCAAACGCGTCGAGGAGTGGGGGCTTCCAGTTCTAAAAGATGAAAAAGGAAACTACTCGCGACGAGGCAAGTGGAACGTGAAGATCAATGGAGAGGCACTCAAGCTGATCCTTGCAGAAGCTGTGGCCAAGTCAAAAACCCCTGTACTAAACCACACCGTCGCAACCAATTTCATCCTCGAGGGGAATCGCGTTGTCGGTGCTTTTGGCTTCAGCATCCACAACAAGAAATTTTACATCGTTAGAGCGAAGGCTACCATCGTCGCCACCGGTGGCACCTCTGGCATCTACCGCCCAAACAACCCAGGCGACGCCCACCACACCATGTGGTATTCCCCATTCAACACGGGAGCTGGGTATGCGATGGGAATCCGCGCTGGAGCCGAGATGACTAGTTTTGAAATGCGGTTCATAGCGCTCCGCGTGAAAGACATTATCGCCCCCACGGGCACGTTGGCCCTAGGTTTTGGCGCTCCGCAGGTCAATGCAAAGGGAGAGCAGTACATGAAAACGCGATATGCCCACCTCGGCGGCGAGGGTGCCCCGACGCCAATCCGAGTTTACGCCCCGACCCAAGAGGTAAAGGAGGGAAGGGGACCGTGCTATTTGGACACGCGTCACCTCAGCCCCGAGCGGGTCAGGGAACTCAAGGCCAGCTACCTCGATATGTACCCCCAGATGCCCCTCTACCTCGCTGCGAACCGCATCGACCCGAGCAAGCAGCCGATCGAGATTGCTGGCACCGAACCCTATGTGGTGGGTGGGCACTGCCAAGCTGGTTATTGGGTGGATAAAAACAGAGGGACCACCCTGGAGGGGCTCTTTGCAGCTGGCGATATCGCTGGTGGAGTACCTTATAAGTTTGTTTCGGGTTGCTGGGCAGAAGGCGTCATCGCCGCGCGCGCAGCTGTAGAATTTGCTGGGGCGAACAAGCACGGAAAGATCGGTACCACACAGGTCAAGCGTGAAATGGAGCGAGTCCACGCCCCCCTCGCCAGAGATAAAAAAGTTGCCACGGGTGTGCGGCCGAGAGAAATCGAGGAAGAACTGCAAAAGATGATGGACGAGTACGCAGGAGGCATAGGCACGTTCTACGAGATGGATGAGAAGCGCCTTCTAGTCGCACGCAGGATGCTCCAAAAACTGAAGGAACAAACCAAACACTTGATTGCCGAGAACTTACACGAGCTTATGCTTGCCCACGATGTGATCGATCGAATCGATGTGGCGCAGGTGTTAGTGGAACACTTAATCTTTAGGAGGGAGACCCGATGGCCCGGCTACCAGACGAGGCTCGATCACCCGAAGCTCGATGATGATAACTGGCTTTGCTTCGTCAACAGCCGGCGCGAGCTGAAGACCGGGGAAATCAAGGTATTCAAGGTACCCTACGAACAAGTGGTGCCGGGGGATCGCTACAAACCATGAGGTGGCGGAATGGCAATCATTATCGATGAAAAAACTTGTAACAGTTGCGGCCTCTGCATAAAGCTCTGTCCAGGCGACCTGCTGGCGCTCGACCCGAATACCAAGAAAGCTTTCATCTGGGACAACTCCGACTGCTGGAATTGCTTGGTCTGCGTCAAACATTGCCCGGTGGACGCTATCACTCTAAAGCTCCCAAAATCGATTGCCCCCTACGATGCCACGCTCACGCCAGAAATGAGGAAAGATAAAATCGTGTGGACCTTGATCGATGCCGACAAGAAGCGGGAAAAGTTTGAGATAAAAAGGAAATCTGTAGGAGGTGCCTGAATGGAGCTTGTCAATAGGGTTTTGACTGGCCAAAAAAGGGAGAAAGCACTGGAGGAGGTGAAGGAGTACCCCTCTGTGGTAGCGAGCGCTGAAATGATCATGGACGCCGAACTCATCGCCACGGGTGGCTATACCCCAATCGATGGATTCCTTACGAGGGAGGATCTCGAAAGCGTCCTCGAAAACATGCACCTATCCAACGGCTCACCTTGGACCATCCCCATTGTCCTACCCGTCAATGAGAAAACTGCGGGCGAGTTCAAGGAAGGAGATGATGTGGCCCTATTGGATAACACCAAAAACCCGATTGCCGTGCTCCACCTGAAGGAAAAATTCACATACGACAAGAAGCGTGTGGCCCAGAAAGTCTTTCGCACCACCGATGAGGAGCATCCTGGAGTTGCGACTGTTTATGGGTGGGGCGACTTCCTGCTAGGCGGCGAAATTGACCTCGTCAACCGCCCAAAGCACCCATTTGAACGATACCATTTGGATCCCGCACATACCAGGAGAGAGATCACGGAGCGTGGGTGGCGCACCATCGTCGGATTCCAGACCCGCAACCCCATCCATCGGTCGCACGAGTACATCCAGAAATGTGCGCTTGAAGTTGTCGATGGAATTTTAATTCACCCAATAGTTGGATGGACGAGAAAAGGAGATGTGCCAGCCGAAGTGCGCATCAAAAGTTACGAAATAGTTTTGAACAACTACTACCCACGCAACCGATTCCTGCTAGCAACGCTCTCGACCGCGATGAGGTACGCCGGACCAAGGGAGGCTATTTTCCACGCGCTCGTGCGAAAGAACTTCGGCTGCACTCATTTCATCGTCGGCCGCGATCACGCTGGTGTTGGAGATTACTACGGCCCCTACGATGCCCACCGAATCTTCGATGAATTCGCGGAGGGTGAACTCGGCATAACTCCGATGTTCTTTGAAAACGCGTTCTTTTGCGTGTTGTGCGACTCATTGACGACCGAAAAAACTTGTCCGCACCTGAAGAGCACGCGGATAGCTCTCAGTGGCACAAAAGTACGGGAACTCTTACTTGATAAAAAGCCCATTTCAGAGAAGGTGGTTCGCCCTGAGATTGCGGAACTTCTGTCGAAGTATTACACCGATAAGGCTAAAGAGGCAAAGTAGGATGTACCTGCCGCTTCACATCGATTTGCGCGGAAAGAAAGTTTTAGTCATTGGATTTGGCAAGGTCGGAAAAAGGCGCTCCGAGAAACTGCTAAAGGCTGGCGCGAGCGTTACTGTAATTGACCGAAAAAAAGTGCGAACCAAGAAAAGCGTGAAATTTATCCAAAAAAATTTACGGTCAAATAATATTCCTCCCCTAAAAGGATATTTTCTCATCGTTGCTTCCACCAATGATAAAAAATTGAACGCGACCATCGCTAGGAAGGCCAAGTGGGAGGGTTGCTTGGTAAACCGCACTGATCTCTTTAGGGATGGGGACGTGATCTTCCCGGCGGTTGTCGAGATGGGCGCCGGCGTCCTATCTTTCGAGACCCTCGGGAGGAGCCCGCAGCTATCTAAACAAATCAAGAAGGCGCTCGAGCATGAGCTTCCCAAGCGCTAGGCTGAGAAGGTTGAGAAAAAGCGAAAAAATACGCGAGTTAGTGAACGGAGTTGCCCTCAGCAAACATGATTTTGTGTACCCGGTTTTCGTAAAGGAAGGGATAGCTAGGAAAAGCGAAATCCACGGCATGCCCGGGCAACATCACCACGCCCTTCATGAGCTGGGCAAACTCGCTGAGGAATGCGAAGCCGCCGGTGTGCCTGGGGTGCTGATTTTAGGAATCCCAAAAAGAAAGAATGTGCTCGGGAGTGAAGCGTACAACGAAAACGGGATTGTACAAAGAGCCGTCAAACAGGTGAAGGAAAAATCTGAACTCGTCGTCTTCACCGATGTCTGCCTCTGTCAGTACACAACGCACGGTCATTGCGGGGTGCTCACAAAACAAGGAGTTGACAACGATCGCACGCTCAGGCTCCTAGCCAAAACCGCTGTATCTCACGCCCGCGCTGGAGCAGATTTCGTCGCTCCTTCGGGCATGATGGATGGACAGGTGAAGGCGATTCGTGATGCTCTAGACTCAAGCGGGTTTGGAGATGTCGGGATAATGAGCTACTCCGCCAAGTTCGCCAGTTCCTTCTACGGGCCATTCCGAGAGGCCGTCGAGAGTGCCCCAAAGCGCGTACGTGGGTTACCTTACCTCTCCGATAGAAACACGTACCAGATGGACTTCCGGTCTCTTGAGCAGGCTATGCGTGAAATCTCGCTCGATATTGAGGAGGGCGCCGATGTGGTGATGGTTAAGCCCGCTCTACCATACCTCGACGTGATCCGGGAGGCTAGGCGGAGGTTCGATGTTCCCCTGGCGGCCTATCAGGTGAGCGGTGAGTATGTGATGATAAAACTCGCGAGCCAGCGGGGCGTCATCGACGAAAAACGAGCCTTCATGGAAACCCTTACCTCCATCAAGCGGGCTGGTGCCAATTTCATCATCACCTACGCTGCGCTCGATGTAGCGAAGTGGTTAGATGAAACTTAAAATTGGAACGCGGGGGAGTAGACTCGCGATTTTGCAAACTGGGATAGTTGTGGAAAAATTGAAAACAGTGATCCCTGATCTGAGGGAAGACATCAAAACGATCAAAACGGCTGGCGACTTGAGGCGAGGAAAAGTTAGTACCGGTGCATTTGTTAACGAAATAAACCGAGCGGTGCTGCGCGGCATGATCGATATCGGCGTTCACAGCCTGAAGGACTTGCCAACTAGATTACCCAGAGGTCTCGAGCTGGCCTGTGTTCCAGATAGGGCCACCCCCAACGATGCTCTCGTCTCGCGCGACAACGTTGGCCTCTTCAACCTGTCCAAGAGCTCCGTAATAGGGACAGATAGCCCAAGGAGGATCGCTGAGATATCCTCGCTCCGGCCTGACCTGAAGTTCAAAAAAATTCGTGGGAACATTGAGACCCGCATCAGGAAGGTGGACGAGGGTTTGTACGATGGGGCAATCATCGCCCTAGCCGCCCTCGAGAGACTTGGTATCCGAGATAGAGCCGCGCAGGTCCTTGGGTTGGAGGAAGTGGTGCCGGCTCCGGGACAGGGAGCGCTGGGAGTCGTTAGTAGGAGAGGTGCGGGGTCGGGATTCCTAAAAAAGATAAACGACGCCCGGGCCTGGACGGAAGTGACCTGCGAGCGAACTTTCCTAGAAGAACTTGGTTCGGGATGCCGCAGCGGAGCAGGAGCTATCGCCAAGATAAAAGGTAAAGACATCGAACTCATCGCTGTGGTTCACGATGGGGGGCGACGACTCATCAAACTGACCGGACGGAATCCAGTCGCGCTCGGAAGGAGAGCTGGGAAAATTCTATGTTGGGCAAAGTCTACTTAGTAGGCTGCGGGCCGGGGGCCGCTGACCTCCTCACGCTCCGCGCAGTCAAGATTCTAATGAAGGCTAATGTCGTCCTCTACGATAGGCTGATCGATCCGAAAGCCCTCAGATATGCAAATAAGGCAAGAAAAGTTCCCTCCGGAAAGCGACCCGGGGAGCCACTAAAACAGGATTGGATAAACAGGAAGCTCTACTCCGAGGCGCGAAAAGGAAAAGTAGTCGTCAGGCTCAAGAACGGCGACCCGATGATATTCGGACGCGGCGGCGAGGAGCTCCAGTTCCTTCAAGAGCGGGGGGTCCATGTCGAGGTGGTTCCTGGATTGTCCTCCGCCATCTCCGTCCCAGCACTTGCCAAAATACCTCTTACCCGACGCGGAATCTCCTCGAGCCTCACCATACTCACAGGGCACCGAGCTGAGGGTAAGAAACAGAGGTGGCGCTGCTTGGGTGATACTGTCGTGGTGCTGATGGCGGTGGAGAACCTCGAAACCATCGTGCGACAGCAGGCGCGTGCCGGGAAAACTGGTTCCACGCCCTGCGCCCTCATAAGCAAAGGGGCGACGGAAGAGGAAAGACTTGCCGTTTCCACGTTGGGCAAAATCACTGATTTCTCGGGACAGCTCGGCATGAGAGCTCCCGCCGTTTTGGTTGTCGGAGAGGTTGTCAGCAGCTTGCTCGATTTCAGGGGAAAGAAGGTAGCTGCCTTCAGGTCTCGCGAAGAAATAAAGCGAACCAAGCGGCTGATAAAACGCGCTGGCGGTGCCCCAAATGTATTCGAAATATGCGAGATTGTGCCAGCAGAAACCGAGCTGAAACGCGCCTCCTCAGGGAGATGGGACACACTGGTCTTCATGAGCACCAGTGGAGTCCGCTCAGCAGCCAAATTTTTCGATTTTAAGAAGTACAAGTTGGTCGCGGTGGGGGGAACTACTCGGATGGAGCTAAGGCGGCGCGGCCATCGGCGCGTTTCAGTTCCGCGCGTGCAAAATCTGGACGGCGTGAGAAAGCTCCTGAGAGGGAAAAAGTGGGGACGAATTCTGGCTTTCAGGTCACCTCTTGCTGCGGAAAAGCTTGATGGCGCTACCAATATTATAGCCTACCGGGTGAAACCTAAAAATTTGAGTCGTGCCATCAGGGCCTACCTCAAGTCCAAAAACGATTTCACCCTGCTGACGAGTTCGGGACTCCTCAAGTACCTGATAAAAGCAGCAGACGAACTTGGGCTTGAACAAAAATTTGTCAACAAAATGAACCAGTCCTTCGTGATATCACTGGGGACTAGCATAACCGGGTATGCGCTGAGGAACGGCATAAAAGTCAACCACGAAACCGAAGAGCCAAACCTTGAATCACTGTTTCTGGGTGGTGAATAGATGGGGGCTCGTTCACGTCGGCTTTACGAGAAGGCGAAGCGTTTGTTGCCTGGAGGCGTCGACAGTCCCGTGCGCGCGTTCGAGCCTTACCCATTTTTTATAGAGCGGGGCGAGGGGTCGAGAATCCGCGATGTCGATGGAAATCAGTATGTTGACTATTGTCTAGCTTACGGGCCACTCATCCTCGGTCACCAAGCGCCGACCGTAGTCGAAGCTGTGAAAGATCAGCTCAAGCACGGAGTGCTCTTCGGCATCCCGAGTGAGCTTGAGCTTGATTTAGCAGAAAAAATTACAAAACACGTGCCGTGCGCGGAGATGGTGCGCTTCGTCAACTCCGGAACCGAGGCGACGGCGAGCGTCGTGAGGCTAGCGCGGGCCTACACTGGCAAGGAAAATATACTTATCTTCGACGGCTGCTACCACGGGGCCCACGACCACTTTCTGTTTGGAAAAAAAGGACCGAAGAGCCCAGGCATCCCACACGTGCTCAGGCAAAACACCCTTGTGGCCTCGTTCAACGACCTCACGAGTGTTGAAAAAATCGCGAGGAAAAACGAGCTTGCGGCAATCATGGTTGAACCTGTGATGGGCAATCTAGGGTGCATTCCGCCGACCGAAGGTTTCCTGATGGGGCTACGGGAGATCTGCAATGAGTGCGGAGCGCTGTTGATATTCGACGAGGTGATTACCTGCTTCAGGCTGGCCCTCGGTGGGGCCCAAGAGTTTTTCAATGTTGTACCTGATCTCGCTACCTTAGGGAAAATCATTGGGGGCGGCTTCCCAATCGGCGCATTTGTCGGCAAGGCTGAGATCATGAAATTGGTTGCACCTGCGGGCAAGGTTTATCAAGCTGGAACCTTTTGTGGGCACCCGGTCACGATGGTTGCTGGGCTAGCTACTGTTAAAACACTCGAGAGGAAGAAAGCGATCGAGCGGACGAGCAACTTTGCTCGCAAAGTGGCGGATGCTTTAAGACGCGAGCTCGGGCTACCAGTGAACCAAGTTGCGTCGATGTTTCAAGTGTTCTTCACCGAGGGAAATGTCAGCTCGTCCGATGATGCTAGGAAGTGCGATAAAGCGGCGTTCATGCGCTTCCACCGCGCTTTGCTAAAAAATGGCGTCTTCGCCGCGCCCTCGCAGTTCGAATGCTGGTTTACCTCAGCCGCGCATGCTAACGAGGATTTCGAAATTACGAAAAAAGCGATAGCCATTGCCTCTAATGAAATTTTTAAAGCGACGAGCTCAAAATGTGGGTGATATGAATGAAACAGGCATTAAAAATTCCGACCGAAGATATCATGCGATTCGCGGATAGGTTCTCGCTCGGCAGGGATCGCGGGATGGGTTCCCGGCAGTTCCTGAGAATAAAGGTGCCTGCTGGGGTGCTTACATCGGAACACCTGCGCGCCATCGCCGACCTATCAGATCGATATGGGAGAGGCTACGCTGAGATAACCAACCGCCAGGACATCCAGCTGCACTGGATCCAGGGCAAGGATGGGCCGAAAATCTTCGCCACGCTTGACGAACTAGGATTCACCACGGACAAGTGCGGCCAGAGCTATCCTGGGGCCCGATATGGCGACACCCGAAACGTTGTTGTCTGCCCCGCTACAGGGGTTAACAAACACGAGCTCATCGACGTCGCTCCACTCGCCAAAAAGATCAATGATTTTTTCATCGGCAACCTCGACTACCTTGACATGCCCCGTAAGTTCAAAATTTCAATCACGGGCTGCGAGCTCGGCTGCACCCGCCCGGAGATACAGGACCTCGGACTTTTCGCGGTCAAGCGAGACGGAGAGGTCGGCTTCGCGGCGATAGTGGGCGGGTCCTTGGGACCATCCCAGCCGGGGCCCAGGCTCGGAAAACCACTTGGGGTCTTCATCAGGCCGGAGGAGGTCTTCGATGTCGCCAAGGCCATGGTCGATGTGTTCAAGGAGCACGGCAACCGCGAGAGCAAGGCCAAGGCCCGATTCAAGTGGCTAGTCGAAACATGGGGTCTAGAGAAGATCAGAGATGAGTTCGAGCGGAAGCTGGGGCAAAAGCTCGAGCGTTTTGAGCATGGGTACCCTGAAGTGAGCGGCGAGGAGCACGCGGGGGTTCAGGAGCAAAAAGACGACAAGAACTTCATCTGCGTGCCGGTGGACGGGGGTGTGCTCTCGAGCGAGAAGTTGAGGGGAATCGCGGACATTTCCGATGAATTTGGCGAGGGAAAAATTCGAGTCACCCCCTACCAAAACTTCATCCTGCCAAATGTCCCGAATGACAAGCTTGACGCGGCCCTGAAGCGACTCAAAGAGATTGGTCTGCCGGTAGGGGGGTCGTCCCTGCGATGGGTAATCGTTGGCTGTGCGTCCGATTTCTGTGGAAAGTCCGTGGAGCCCCACGCCAAGCAGATGACCCGACGCATCCTCGAGCGCCTCGAGAGCCGCTTCGGGGAGAAACTTAGCGACCTGAAACTTCTAATCCACCTCTCAGGCTGCATGCACGACTGCGGCCTACATCATATCGGGCACATTGGGATACTTGGCGTAAAGGCAACTAGCGGCGATGGGGTGAAGCAGGCCTACAACCTCGCCGTAGGTGGGGAACTCGGGGTCAAGAGCTCGCTAAGCCAAACCCTCAAGCGCATGCTGACGCCCGATCAGGTAGTAGTTATGGTAGAGAACCTCGTCGCAGCGTGCCTAAAGGAGGGGTTCAAGGACTTCGGGGAGTTCTGCCGTGCCCACCCGCTGGATGCCATAAAATCAATCGCGAGTGAGGGAGTGAAGTGACGGTGCCGAAGGGGAAGGTCGCTCTTAGACAGGTGGACAAGGGACGGTACGCGATGGACGTGCGCGGGTACACCTGCCCATACCCTGAGGTCTTCGCGCGAAGGGCGCTGGATACCATCACACCCGGCGACGTGTTCGAGATTACCCTTGACAACGCTCCCTCTACCGAGACCATCCCGGCTGCAGCCGAGGAGCTGAAACACAAGGTGCTCAAGGTCACCAAGCTCGATCAGACCTCGTGGAAAATTGTAATCCAGAAGAGCTAGGCATGGCCATGAAATTATCTTCTTTATTACTTTTTTAAACACTCGTCTCAATTTTGTCAACCAGCGCTCGAACTTTCTTCTTTATTTTGTCCCTAATCAGCCTGACCTCCATTATCGGCTTACCTGCCGGATCCTCTATCCCCCAGCTCTTGGCGTTTTCGACCAAATCGGAGGGGCATACGTCCCCAATCGCGCAGCCCATAGTTATCACTCGGTCCGCCTCCTCGAGCATCTCCATGGTGAGAAGTTTGGGTTTGGCCTCACTTATGTCGATTCCCAACTCGCCCATCACCTCAACCACTAAGGGGTTAACCATCGAGGTCTGCCTAGTCCCAGCACTACTGGCTCTCGCGGTCTTCGCCATTTTATTAAAGAAGGCCTCCGCCATCTGGCTCCTGCCAGCGTTCTCCACACATACGAATATGACGCCCTTCACGGGCTTCTTCAAGGGCTACACTAACTCACTATTTTATCTACAACGTTGGCGAACCCGATTAAAATTTCCTTTATCGTGGTGTCGAACTTCGCCCTGTCCAGCGCGATCTTTTCAAGTCCCTCACCGAACTGGAAAGTCAGAATCAGGTCAAGCCAATTCTCGCGGGGGATGATCGTTGCCTCCCCGCCGGCCCCCGCCAACAGTTCCTTAGCTCGGTCGATAGCCTTTGTTGCCTCCTGCTCCGACTTGAACTTTAGTGGGTAGTGTGCCGTCATTTTCGTGAAGCCCCGCTCGTCCTTGTCTATGTAGACTCGGAAGACTTTGTCAACGAACTCGCCGTAGAAGTGGTCCGTGCTCTTGTCAAACCCGAGCTGGATGAAGGCTTCCTTCAGGTGGCGCGGGATGTCGTCCATAATGCAACCACAGAGGGCCGTGACCAGCGTCGGCTCGACCAGCATCTCCGAGAGCTTGACGAAGGCGTCGTAGGGGATCCCCATGGCCAGCTCGCTCTCCTGATACCCCGCGATGGTTCGGGCCCCGCCGCACAGCAGCGTCAGATTCGGCTTCCGCTCCATGTATGGGATGACCGTAGCCTCTCCGGCTACCGCCGATGCCTCGCCTGTCATACTTGCCTCGAGCCGCTTGCGGGTAGCGCGGTGAAGGACCTGCAGAATCTCCATCATGCGCGCGGGGTCAGTTATCGCTATCACGACATCCGGGTCCTGCTTCATCTTCTCGAGCGGGGACACCAAGACAGATTTGGTTGTCGCGGGCTTGATCCGGGGGTAGATATCGACGTACTTCGGCTCGGTGAAACCCAATATCACCCGGGCGGCAAAGTTCTGGAGGTCCTTCTCGGATATCGTGCTCGGCTCTCCCTCGTGCGCCGCCTTTCGCACGAACTCGCAGAAGAGCGACGGCTGCTTGGGGCGCTGCCCATCTAGTTCACGATCGGAGATTTTTATCGCCACGAGGCTGGTCGGGAGCTGGAAGAACTTGCGGAATTTGTTAGACAGGTCTTCGTACTTGCCCACTTACTCCACCTCTACTTTGTAAGTTCTGGCGATCTCGTGAAAAGCGTCGATGACCTTTTGAATCTGCTCCCTGCCCAGCCCGTAGGTGTTGAGCTTGATCATCTTAGTCATTCCCGCGTGGACGCCGGCGATCTTCCTCTTTTTCAGCTCCTCGTAAAGGAAGAATCCGCGGCGCTCGTGCTTCTTCGAGACCTTGTGGAACGACGGGGTCTCGAACGTCACCAACGTGTGTTGCCTCGGGCGCTCGCCCAGCTGGTGGAAGTCCTTGATGCGCTCGAACTCCTTGACGAACCATCGGACTTTCTCGACTTCCTCATCCCAGTGCTCCACCCGCTCGACGACATGGGGGAAGCTGGCCATCAGTGTCGCCACCGGGGCGCCGAAGACTGGTGGGCAGCCGAACAGGAAAACATCCTTCTTCAGGAATGCCCTACCGCTCCATGGCCCCTTGATCGCAGAGGTTCGGAAGACTTTGCCCGAGAACTCGTAGGTCGTGGCCAAGATGCCTATGGGGCCGCTTGACGCCCAGGACTTGTGCCCGCTGCAGACCAGGAAGTCCACGCCAAGCCTCTTCCCGTCGACGGGCATCACCCCGGCCGTGTAGGCAGCGTTCAGGATGTATGGCACTCCGTAGTCCTTAGCTATCTTCCCGACCTTGGCCGCGTCCGAGAGGTTCCCGTAGCGGTAGTCGACATGGGTCAGTAACACGGCGGCGGGGAGCTCTCCCGTCTGGCGCTTGACCTCCTCGATTTTCGCCGCGTAGTCGTCGACGTTCACCCTGAACTCGGGGTAGCCCCCGTGGGGAACCTCGACCACCTTTAGATCGTTGACCTCGGCCGCGATGTAGGAGGTGTAGTGAGCTAACGAGTCCAGCACTATCGTGTCACCTGGGTTCGCGATGGACCTGAAGATCGCCTGCTTCGCCCCCCGCGCTCCCGGGGTGAACCGGACCTCGTCCATGTCGAGGAACTTCGCGAGGTCGCTGGCGAACTCTAATATAGGCGGCGTCCTGACAAGGTCGACGCGCCCCTCAATGCAGATATCACAGGTACTGTACCCATCTCCAAACGAAAGTAGAGCCTCGCGGGACTCGGGCGGCAATATCCCTCCCCGCTGGATCGGATGTATGTTTATCCAACCTTCGCCCACTACCCGTCGCAGGTTCCGGTACTTACCGACATCTATCTTGGCCATCGTCGCGCCTCAAAGACCGCTCAAAAAGTATAGCCGTGTAATGTGTTAAATATCTATGAGTGTTTGTGAAAGCGGTGGTTGAGATGATGGAAGAACTTGCCGAACGATTGCTGAAGCAGCCCCCGACGACCGTGGTCGACCTCGTCATGACCGCGAAGGGACTGAAGACCGGCTCCGAAATCCTGCGCAAACAGCGCGATGAAGAGCTCGAGAGCCTGATCGAGGCGATGGGCTTGGTCCATGAGTGGAAGGATGGGCTCTACCTTGACGCTATTTCTAAGGAGGACTTGGCCAAGCAAGGGTCCGACTCGGTCTCGCGGGGACGGTGGTTCGGCATCCCCGAATGTTGTATCAAGAACTATCAGGGAAAAAACAAGGAGGAACTCCGAAAGCGCTTGTCGCTCGAGGAGGTCAAAATGCTGGAGCAGGGAGAGAGCGTCCCAGACGAGTTCTACCTGGGCTCGATGGGGTACATCCCCTGTAGCTTGCGGTGCCAGCCCACACTCGAGCGGGGGATAAAGGCGCGTGCTGTGCTCGAAGGTATCGACCCCCGCCTCTGGACCAAGTTTCGAAACTTCCACATCCGGCGAAGGCTCGCGGAGTACGGCGGAGAGATCAAGTGGTGGCGCGAGGCCAAGTGAAGCACACCAAACAATAACACACGTGTATCAGTACATGCACAGTTCATTTCCCCTTCGAATATAACTGGTAGTAATGAAAATACTTTTAAGGTATAACTATGATTAAGGCTGTTTGAGGGGTCACCATGGCGCACGTAACCGGTTTGCGCTGCAGGGAGTGCAGGGAGAGCTACCCTAAGCGCCTCGTGCACGCTTGTAGCCTGTGCTTCGGCCCGCTCGACGTGGCCTACGACTACGAAGCGATTTCGCGCACGATCTCGAAGGAATCCATAGCGAAGGGACCGCCGACCCTCTGGCGCTACAAAGACCTCCTGCCAATCGAGCAAGAGTCCTCCATCGTAGACATAGGTGTGGGATTCACCCCATTGCTCCGCGCGGACAACCTCGCACGTGAGCTCGGCCTCAAGGAAGTATACGTGAAGAACGACTCGGTCAACCCAACTTTCTCCTTCAAGGACCGACCATCGAGCATCGCGGTTTCCAAGGCGATTGAGTTCGGCTCACCTGCAGTGGGTGCTGCCTCGACGGGCAACCTCTCAGGAGCAATGGCAGCGCACGCCGCGAAAGCTCGCCTGCCCTGCTTTATCTTCGTCCCCGAGGGCCTAGAGAGCTCTAAGATCGCCCAAACGCTTTCCTACGGTGCGCACGTCATCGAGGTCAGTGGCACCTACGACCAAGCGAACCGGCTCGCCACTGAGATTGCCCTCACGAGCAACATCGCATTCGCAAACATTAACGTCCGCCCATACTACGTCGAGGGCTCGAAGACGCTAGCGTTCGAAGTCTGCGAACAGTTAGGGTGGCAAGCGCCCCAACACATCATCGTGCCCGTCGCATCGGGGGCCCTCCTCCACGCGGCCTGGCGGGGGCTCAAGGAACTTGAAGAGGTCGGACTCATCGACGGCTGGAGCACGCGAATCTCGGCGGCACAAGCCGAGGGCTGCTCACCAATAGTTCAAGCTCTGCTGAAGGGGGCGAACGAGATAACCCCGGTCGAAACGCCCGACACTATATGTAAATCGCTCGCGATAGGTGACCCTGCCGACGGTTATTACGCCATCCGAGCCGTGCGTGCCACCAAGGGTGTAGGAAGTGCGCCCAACGACGAGCAAATTCTTGAGGGTGTCAGGCTCCTGGCTAAGATGGAGGGCGTGTTCACTGAGCCAGCTGGCGGGACAGCCGTTGCCGCACTCAAACAACTCGTCGAGGACGGCAAAATCGAGCGCGACGAACAAGTGGTACTCTACATCACCGGCAACGGGCTGAAGACACAGGAGAGCATCGCCCCAGCTCTCCCGAAGCCCTACCAAATCGAGCCGACAATCGAAAGTTTTAGGCAGCTAGTCGACAAACTTCAAACTCCTAGAGTAAAATGGTTGGAGGGGATGTAAAATGGTGAAGGTGAACGTGAAATTTTCGGTGATGTTCAAGGACGCTACAGGAACTACCGCGACCACCATAGATGTGTCAGGCGAGACGGTGAAGGACCTTATCGACGCTCTGATCAAACAGTTTGGACCGAAATTTGGTGAGCGAATACTAGACGAGAAGACGGGCGGAGTTCGGAGGTTCATAAACATCTTCGTCAACGGTAAAGACATCCGTAACCTACAGGGGTCCGACACAAAGCTCGAGGAAGGAGCCGATGTCAGGTTGATCCCCGCAGTGGCTGGAGGAAAGGAATTCTTCGGCCTGACCCAAGATCAAATCGTGCGCTACAGCCGACAGATAATCCTCCGAGAGGTGGGTGGAAAAGGCCAAAAAAAACTTATGCGCTCGAGCGTCTTGATCGTGGGAGCCGGGGGCCTCGGCTCACCCGCCTCCCTCTACCTCACTGCGGCAGGGATCGGCAAGATCGGAATCATCGACAGCGACCGCGTCGACCTTAGTAACCTCCAACGGCAGATCCTCCACACGAACGACGACATAGATAGGCCGAAGATTGAGTCAGCCAAGGAGAAGCTCCAGAAAATAAACCCTGAGGTAAAAATCATCACCCACAATGAGAGGTTTGCCGTTGAAAACGCCTTGGACATCGTCGGGGACTGGGACTTCGTGCTCGATGGAAGTGACAACTTCCCCACAAAATTTCTCATCAACGATGCCTGCGTCCTGAAGAGGGTCCCGTTCTCCCACGGTGGCGTCCTGCGCTTCGTGGGGATGACGACGACGATCCTGCCGGGCAAAGGCCCCTGCTACCGCTGCCTGACGCCCGAGGCCCCGCCTACCGGGATGATCCCTACCTGCCAAGAGGCTGGGGTGCTGGGGGCGGTCCCGGGTGTAATTGGAGCGATCCAGGCGACCGAGACCATAAAGTACCTGATTGGATCAGGTGAACTGCTTGTCGGGCGCACCCTGTTCTTCGACGCGCTCGAGATGCGCTTCGAGGAGTTCGAGCTCAAGCGAAGCCCGAACTGCCCGGCGTGCGGAGACCGGCCCCTGATCAAGGACCTCTCCCAAGTTGATTACGGGCATGTGTGCGAGGTGCGATTCTAATGGCCGAGTATAAAGTTGATCGGAAAATCGACATCCGCGGGGAGGTCTGTCCCTACACCTTCGTCAAATCGAAGCTCGCCATCGAGGACCTCAAGAGCGGTCAAATATTGGAGGTAATCGTTGACCATGCCCCAGCGACTGAGAACGTGCCGCGCAGCCTAGGGAGTGAGGGGCACAAGGTGCTAGAGGTCGTGAAGATAGACGAGCACGAGTGGCGAATCGTCATCCAGAAGGCTTAACTGGTTTTGATCTCAATCTCTTCAGTCTTGTCATTTTTTAACACGTGTGCCTTCCTCTCTAGGATGTGATCTTCTACCACGCTGACGATCAACCATACCACGCCCGGCCAAAGCTTCATCATTTCCGAGTCAAGAGCGCTCACGTAGGCCGCGATTTTGGGGTGGGAGTGGTAAATGCCGACCAGCTCTAGCCCACTTTTCTCGGCCCGCTTGATTGCCTTGAACACAAGCTCCGCGTCGGCCTCGAATGCGACGGGTGAGCCGAGTACGTTATCAGCCTCGACGACCTCCTCAACCTCGATGACGTTTTCCCCGAACTTGCCAAAGAATAACCCACAACACTCGCGGGGGAAACTTTTCAGCGCGTGCTCATCGATTGTCTTTAAACCATCGCGGTTGAGCTTGAGATTCATCCAAGACCCCTAACGCCGCTTGCCTTAGCGCTTCGCCAAAATTTTGACAGCTTCGATCGCGACATCGATCGCTTTATCGATACCCGCGTGCGGGTCGACAATTTTTCCGATTGGGCCTATGACCGCCAGCACTCCGCCGCCTCGCCAGCCGTTGATTCCGCAGAGTGTGTAGATCGTGGAGCATTCCATCTCCGTCGCCAGCACCCGCGCCCGCTGCCAAACCTTCCATCGCTGAGCTGACTCCTCCGCAAGCGGTGCCCGCTCGGGTTCCTCCGAGTAAAAGGAATCTTTGGAGACTGATGGGCCGACATGGTGTTTGACACCCAAGCGCCTCCCCGCCTCGATGAGTGCATTCGTCACCTCGAGGTTTGCAACCGCGGGATAGCCCAGCGGCACGTACTGGGGCGAGGTCCCCTCCGCCCGCACGGCTGCGTTCGCTATCACCAGCTCGCCAGTTTTGACCTGGGGGCTCACCGCGCCCGCCGTGCCAACGCGGATGAAAGTGTCGGCCCCGCACTTCGCCAGCTCCTCAACTGCTATCGCCGTCGAAGGACAGCCTATGCCGGTCGAGGTAACGCTGATCGGCGTTCCTCCAACCTTGCCCGTGAAGGTTCGAAACTCGCGATTGAATGCTATCTCCTTAGCTTCGTCAAAACGTTTTGCCATTAACTCAGCCCGAGCTGGGTCGCCCGGTAACAACACGTAGCGCGCCACCTCACCGGGTTTGACGCGGATGTGGTACTCCATTTTTCCAGGGATGTATTCTCGTGCCACCAGATCACACTCCAAGGCTACTTGTCGCGCGAACTTAAGATTATTTCCCCTCCAAACCTTATCTCTTCAAATACCTCAGCAAGCGCTCTTGTCCAAGCTCGCGCAGCCTTTGCCTAACGAGCCCCCTCAGCTTCGGGATACCCTCGTCGGTCTTAGCTGAGGTCGGAACGATAACATCATCCCATTGGCGCCACGGAAAAGACATGCCGAGTTTCTCACAAATATCATCGAACACCCCATCGCGCTCCTCGGGGTAGATGAGGTCGATCTTGTTCGCAACGACGATTGGCTGGAGCTCGAGTTCCCGCAAAAATTGAAACATCTCGACGTCGACGGGCACCTGACCTCGCCGCTCCCAACGCTCGACGATCTCGCTGAAGGCGCGGACATCTATCACCTCCAGCGCGAATAGAATTATTTTCCGATTTCGCTCGAGGTAGCGCACGATGCCGGTCTTTATCTGCTCCTGTCGCTCACGGCTGACCCCTGCCATGAAGCCGAATCCGGGCATATCGACCACGTCGAGCTCGCCGCATTGGTAGCGATAGGGCCTACGCGTAACCCCAGGACGCTTGCCTATGCGGACGCGTTTTCCGGTAAGCTGTCGGATCACGCTCGACTTTCCCACGTTAGAGCGGCCGACGAACACGAGCTCCATTCGCCCCCCAACAACCACTGTGGGGCTGTTAAACTAAAGTTTGGTTATTATAAATGATAAAAAACATTTCAATTTGAAGTCAATTTGTTTACAATTTTTTTTATAATAGGAACTACTAGTAAGGATATTGGAAAAGCTACAAGAAAGCCGATGGTAAATCCTCGTATCCATCTCTCGAAAAAAGTAGGAACAAAACCCAAATTAATGAGAGTAAGAATGAAAGATATAGAAAATGACATTGATAATGCCATAAATAATCCGAATAAGAGTGTAGAATATTTTTTGTTTATTTTCATGATAAATGCTCTCCTCGCCTACTTGATTTTACCACTCGACTATTATTCCTCTCTCAAATACTCATTTTTACCTCTTCTTTTTTCAAGTATATAGCAGGCAAACCTTACCAGCTGGTACCGTCACGTTTTCTCCCCTTACCACGTTGACCGTAGTGGTAGATGTAAACTTCGCGAAAGGATTAAAGAACGCTGCTGCTACAATCGTTAGGCGATGCCATGACTGATATCGTGCTAACTCACGGCACGGTGGTGACGATGAACGAGCGGCGGGAGATCATACGTGACGGTGCTGTGGCAATCGATGACAACCGCATCTCCGCCGTGGGCAAAACGAATGAAATCAAGGCGAGCCATCGCGCCGACATCGAGCTCGACTGTCGAGGCAAGCTCATCCTGCCCGGGATGGTTGACTGTCACGTGCACCTCGCGCAGGCCTTGATCCGGGGGTGTGCAGATGACCTCTCGCTAGTCCCGTGGCTGCGAGAAAGGGTCCATCCAATGCAGGGTTCCTACTCCCCAAAGGAGGGCGAGCTGAGCACCAAGCTCTGTTGCCTCGAGATGATCAAATCCGGCACCACGTGTTTCGTGGAAAGCGGCCTTCACTGGCGTTACGGTTTTAACGAGATCGCTCACGCCGTTGAGGAGATCGGCATTCGCGCTGCTCTTTCGAAGAAACTCATGAATCTACGGGGTTACGCGAACGTGCCTGACGCCATATGTGAAAGCATGACCGAAGATGGCGAAACGACCATGCGTCAGACGCTCGAGATGATCAAAAAATGGCACGGCAAAGCGGGCAACCTGATCCATGTATGGTTCGGCGCACGCACCCCGGGGGCCTGCACCGTCGACTTCTACCGCGAGATTGCCGAGCAAGCGAGCAAACACCGGACCGGCATCACCATTCACTTGGGCGAGGTAAAGGTGGACATCGATTACTTGCGGAAGGAGTTCAAGATGACCCCGATGGAGTTCATGCGGCACTGCGGCGTGGTCGGTCCCCATGTGATTTACGCCCATGGGGTCTGGATCCCGCAAAAGGATTTCAAGATCCTGAGCGAGACCAATAGCACCGTCTGCCACTGCCCCGCGAGCAACCTGAAGCTGGCCTCGGGATTCACCCCTGTCCCCGAAATGCTGCACGCAAGGGTCAACGTGGCCTTGGGTTGTGATGGAGGGCCGAGCAACAACTGTTATGACATGATCCGGGAGATGAAGCTGGCTGCCATCGTTCACAAGGGGCGCCTGCTTGACCCGGAAGTGCTCCCGGCTGAACAGGTGCTCGAGATGGCCACCCTGAACGGGGCGCGTGCAACCCTCTGGGGAAAGGAGCTCGGTTCGCTGGAACCCGAGAAGCTCGCGGACCTCATCATCGTCGATCAGCATAACCCTCACCTCGTGCCCGTGCGCAACCCGGTTTCGAACTTGGTCTATGCGGCGAACGGCTCAGACGTCGACACCGTGATCATCGACGGTAAAATCGTGATGCAGGGGCGGAAGGTCAAGACGATCGACGAGACCGAAATCGTGGAGCAAGCGCAAGAGGTCGGGCTCGAGGTGGATAAGCGCCTGGGCCTTAAAACGGGGCCGAGCTGGCCGGTGAAATGAGTGACGCTGAAGAGCTTCTTCGAGCCATCGAGCGTCGCGGTCGTGGGTGCCTCGCGCGAGCCGGGGAAGCTTGGGCACGAGGTTCTTCAAAATATCATCGAAGCAGGGTTCCGGGGTAAGCTCTATCCTATCAACCCGAAGGCAGACGAGGTGCTGGGACTCAAGTGCTACCCATCGGTAAAAGATGTACCCGACAAGGTCGAGCTCGCCGTCATCATCGTGCCCGCACGCTTCGTGTCCTCGGTGGTGACCGACTGCGGAGCAAAGGGGGTTAAAGCCGTGATAGTGAT
>JAUWBP010000057.1 GCA_030601665.1 Hadesarchaea archaeon
AAAATAGCGGGCCCGATGGGATTCGAACCCACGATCTGCAGCTTAGAAGGCTGCCGCCTTATCCAGCTTGGCCACGGGCCCAAGTTAATTTCAGCATGCAACGATTTAATACATCTGCCCTAAATTAACCCGATACCATGCCAAAGCTATTCGGAACCTTCGGCATCCGGGGGGTGGTCAATCGTGAGCTGACCCCTAAGCTCGCGTTCGACCTCGGATTGGCCTTGGCGACGCACCTCAAGGGGGAGGGGAAAGTCGCGGTGGGGTACGACAACCGTACCTCAAGCGAGATGTTTGAGCAAGCGATTGTTGCCGGGATCACGGCCGGAGGGTGCGATGCTCTGAGGCTCGGCTTGACCCCCACACCCGTGCTCTCCTTTGCCATCCGCCACTTCTCGTGCGACGCCGGCATCATCATCACCGCCTCCCACAACCCACCCGAGTATAACGGAATCAAGTTCTGGGATGCCGAAGGTGCTGGATTTGAGCGGACACGCGAGCGCAAGATCGAGCAGATTATCGCCAAAAAAGCTTGGAAGCGAGCACCGTGGCAGAAGATCGGAAGCGCGCACGAGGCAGGTGCCCTCGAACCATACGTTGGAGCCATTTTAGCCAGCGTGCCGAAATTCAAGCGCAAGTTGAAAGTCGTCGTCGATTGCGCCAACGCCGCAGGATCGGTAGTGACGCCACGCCTGCTTCGAGAGCTGGGCTGCGAAGTTATCTCGATGAACTGTCAGCTTGACGGCACCTTCCCGGGGCGCCCGCTCGAACCAATTCCAGAGAACCTGGCGGAGCTCGCCAAAACCGTAGTGGCCTGCAAGGCTGATCTGGGAATAGCCCAAGATGGTGACGCCGACCGGACGCTGGTGGTGAACGAGCGTGGGGGAATCCTGACCGGTGATCGTGTTTTCGCGCTTGTGACACTGCATTGCCTTCGCAAGCGGAAGCATCCCCGCATTGTAACTACCGTGGCCACAAGTGCGGTGCTCGACGATGTCGCTTCGAAGCTGGGCGGAGATGTTGTGCGTACTCGCGTGGGCGAGCCTGAGATCATCGGGGAATTTCGAAAGCGAGGCGGCGACATTGGCGGCGAAGAGAACGGAGGCGTCATCTTCCCCGATTGGCTACTCTGCCGCGAGGGCATCATGACCGCCGTGAAGTTCATTGAGCTACTAGAGCGCGAGGGCACGAGTGCCTCCAAGGCCGATGCCTCGCTACCCAGATACTCGCAGGTCAAGCTAAGGGCCAAATGCCCGGACAAGCTCAAACCCAAGGTGCTCAAAGCCCTCGCCAAGCGCTTCACCCGCTACAAGCTCGATCGCACCGATGGTCTGCGGGTGATCTTCGACGATGGCTGGCTCCTGCTCCGGCCCTCAGGAACGGAGCCGATCTTCAGATGCTTCGCCGAGGCCCGCGATGGGAAGCGGGCGGGAGAGCTGGCGAAACTTGGCATGCGGGAATTAAAGACATGTATCAAAACTTTTGGTAAACCTTAATGATGCTCCCATTTTCTTACTTTTGGTGGTGGGCCGCCTAGCTTGTAATTTTCGTTTGAATTAATGTGCTTGATTTAGGCAAGATTCGGTGCGTCGGGGCCCTATGGGGGCTTATTTTGAAGCGTCTCGCAAGTAAGATAATAGTCACCCCTAAAATTACCGTAATGAAGATTTTGACGAAAGTGCTTACATTCATTGTTAAAAAGAAAGCATAAGTACAAATACTGAATGTGGCAGAAAGCCCATAGAAAATGCTGTGCAACTTAATCCATCTTTTCAGACTTTTCTTCGCTATCTCGAAATATTTTCCGAGTGATGTGAACGTTGCAGTAATTAAAACTAAGATTGTCAGTTTTCCCAGCTCAGAAAGATACTTTCCATACTCAAAAGTGAGATAAAGGATGCCCCCTAAGCACATGATTATACCCACAGCATAAAGAACGTGAGCCGTCCGTAACGGGGCGCGTTGTATGATTAAATCACCCCAAAACTAGTACTTCCATCCATAATTTTCTTACCACCCCATTGCTCTTGATTTCTAAGGTATACCTGTTCGGCAAGAGATTCTCTGTTTCAAGAGACCACAAAATGGCATCTGCTCCCCAAGCGCCAATGTCTACATTCTGAGACACAAAGTGGCGAACTTTCGATCCATCGAAGGCATACAGGTCGATTTCGATGCGCTTGGACAGGGAGGTGAAACGGTCATTTACAATCGCATACCTAAAAAGTAAATTCTCTCCATGAACGATATGAAGTATCGATGACAGCGGCTGGGCAAAGTCTATTTCCTCTATTCCTTCCTCAAATCTAACCACAAGTAACGTTTCACGGACGCCGTAAAAGACATCAAAGAAGAAAACTAACCCTATCCCCACAATGCAGATTATCGCAATGTAAAGCGGTATATTTCTCCTACTTAGGTACCTGCCCATTCTAATCTCAAATTAATCAATCAAGTAAGCACGTATTTAGTTCTTGCTCGGCTTGTACTCCCCCACGACGTTGATTTTGGTTCCACACTTCGGGCACTGCTTATCTTTTAGCTCGTGACGCGTGACGCTGAACCCGTAGCGCTCGATGAGCAGTTCGCCACATTTGGGGCAGTAAGTGTTGTCGAACTCGTGCCCTGGGACATTTCCAACATAAACGTAGTGCAACCCTTCCTCCTTGGCTATTTTCACCGCTCGCTCAAGCGCCTCCACCGGCGTCTGCGATCGGTCCGTCATTTTATAGTGGGGATAGAATCGGCTGAAGTGGGTGGGAACCTCAGGGCCAAGCTTTTCAAAAACCCATTTACAAAATTTTCGAATTTCCTCGGAGCTGTCGTTCTCACGAGGGATTACCAGATAAGTCACCTCGAGATGAATGCCATGCCCGACCATCCACTCACAGGCCTCTAGGACTGGTCGAAGGCTCGGAACCCCGCATATCTTCCTGTAAAAATTATCGTTAAACGCCTTGATGTCAACGTTGGCTGCGTCCAAGTATTGGCCGAGCTCCTCCAGCGCCCCTAAGGAGATGTAACCATTAGTAACATAAACATTGTAAAGATTCTCCCGGTGCGCGATCTTCCCTACATCGATAGCATATTCTGTCCAAGTAACGGGTTCACCATAAGTGTGAGCTATACCACTGCACTTGTAGCGCTTGGCGAACCTGATCACTTCTTCAGGGGGGATATCTTCGTAGGATACATCCTCGACGCTCGCCTGCGAGATACCCCAATTCTGGCAGTACAGACATTTGAAATTGCAACCTGGGGCCGCGAGGGAAAACACATCGGTCCCCGGCCAAAAGTGATAAAGGGGTTTTTTTTCGATTGGATCGGCTGCCATTGAAACGATTGAGCCATAAACCAAGGTGTAGAGCTCGCCGTCTTCGTTCTTTCGGGAACGACAGACACCCAACTTGCCGGGTGCTATCTCACACCTCCATGGGCATAGCGAGCAACGGACTTTCTTGTCTGGTAATTTATCCCAAAATTTGGCCGGTTTTTTCAAGCCGCCACCCATAAAAATTAGTCAGTTTAAACTTAAAGTTACATACCCAACCTTGGACAACCAAACTTTTCATATAGCGGCTGAGATATCAAGTGGGGTCTGAATGGCTGAAAGGGAGAAGGAAATCGAGCGCAGCGCCGAGGAGATCGTTGAATCATTTGTCGAGGCCGCGAAAGAGCTTCCAAAGCTCAAGGAAACCTATTACAGCCAGGAAGCGTACAACATCGTTCGCCCCGACGGAAAGCCGACGCCCGCGAAAGAACGAGCCAAGTTCCGAAAACAGTTCATCTCAAATATGCCGACCTCCGACGACCAAGGGAACCTCAAGGTGGAGGTTGCACGATGGGCCGAGAAACGCTAGAGAAGCTCGATGCAATTCGCCGCGGGGAGCTCTCCGCTGTGGAAAACGTGCAGCAGGCGTTAGAACTAATAAAAAAACAGGACAAACAGGTTAAAGCCTTTATCGAGCTAAACCCCCACGCGCTGGCCGAGGCTGAAGCCATCGACCGCAAGCTCAAGCGTGGCGAACGAGTCGGGAAGCTTGCGGGACTGGCGATCGGGGTGAAATCCAACATAAATGTCACAGGGCTTCGGGCCACCTGTGCCTCTCGGACGCTCGAAAATTATGTATCCACCTATGATGCCGAGGCCATCCGACGGGTTCGCGATGCTGGGGGTGTAATCGTGGGCATGAACAACATGGACGAGTTTGCTTGCGGCTCGAGCGGCGAGACAAGCGCCTTCAGTCCCACCGATAACCCTGCCGCCCCGGGGCACATCCCAGGGGGCTCGAGCAGCGGAGGGGCGGCGGCGGTCGCGGCTGGGATGTGCGATCTCTGCTTGGCCAGCGATACGGGTGGTTCGATCCGGAATCCCGCGAGCCATTGTGGAGTTGTGGGCATCAGACCAACCCAGGGTTTGGTACCCGGCCATGGTTTAATCGAGTTAGCTGTGAGCTTCGACCAGATCGGACCACTAGCACCGGACGTCTACGGAGCAGCGCTGATGCTGGAGACCATCGCTGGTCACAACCCGAACGAGTGCACAACCCTAGACCTCTCGAGCGTCAACTATTTAGATAAGCTCAACATCAAGATCGAATCCATTCGTGTAGGAACGAGCCCCAAGTTCAGCGAGCTAACGGACCCCGCGATAATAAAAGTCATCGATGGTGCGGTCGAGAAACTGCGCGATCTTGGAGCAGAAATCGTCGAAGTTGAGCTCCCCCACCTCGAAAAGGGCCTGTCAGCATATTACGTGATCATGTCCGCCGAGTTCTTCTCCGCAACGCGCAAGTTTGATGGCCGCAAGTACGGACGACGCATCGAAGAAGTCTGTGGTGATGAGGTCCTCCGTAGGATCAAGTGCGGGGAGTACATCAGCCGCAAGGAGCAGCTCGGCAAGTACTACCAACGCGCGTTACAAGTTCGCACGCTTCTGAGGCGAGAGTTCGAGGAGGCGTTGGACAGAGTTGACGTCATCGTGGGGCCAACCGTGCCGAAGCTGCCCCACGAGTTGGGCACGAAGCTGTCCCCAGCCGAGATGCGCGCGTACGATTACCTGACTTCACCAATCAGCCTTGCTGGCACCTGTGCCGGCGTCATCAAGGCAGGTGATGTCGATGGCATCCCAGTTGGCCTGCAAGTGCAAGGCAAGGTGCTCGGTGAAGGGACCGTGTTGCGCGTCATGCATGCCTTGGAGGCAGTAAAATGAAAATGAAGATAGGGTTTGAGGTTCACGAACAACTTGCAACCAAACGCAAAATCTGCTGCGATTGCCCAACCAATTACAGAGATGCTCCACCAAACACAAATGTATGTCCGATATGCACGGCCATGCCTGGTGCCAAGCCGATGCCACCAAATGAAAGGGCGGTTGATGCAGTAATCGAGATTGCGCTGATGCTTGGCTGCGACATCGTGATTGACCAACCGATTTACATCCAACGCAAGCACTACGATTATCCCGACCTACCCGCTGGCTATCAACACTCGAGCACACCAATCGGCGTAAACGGTGGGCTCGTGGGCGTCAAGATTCGCGAGGTACATCTCGAGGAGGACCCTGGAACATATGACCCAGTTGCGGGCACCGTGGATTTCAACCGCTGTGGGATACCGCTCGTGGAAATAGTTACGGAACCAGATATGCACTCGCCCGAGGAGGCCCGTAGATTCATGAAACAGTTGATGCTTGTGCTCGATTATTCAGGCAAATTCAGGCCGGAACCGGGCACGCTGCGCGCAGACACCAACATCTCTATTGAAGGAGGAACGCGCGTCGAAATAAAAAATATCAATTCGACCAAGGGAGCCTACCACGCAATCAAGTTTGAGGTCATGCGACAGAAAGGTTTGATCGACCGCGGGG
>JAUWBP010000015.1 GCA_030601665.1 Hadesarchaea archaeon
CCTCATACTTAATCGAGATGCCATCGTCCACGAGGTAATCGTCGACATTCGTGAGCTTGTGGGTGATCTCTCCCAGAGCCGTTGGTAGGTTCGCGAAATTCTCCCACTCGCTCGCGCTCCGATTCCAGACGCTGACGATCACGTTCTCATCGCCGGTTGCGTTGCAGCCGTAAATTCGGAGGACAACATTTTCGTAAGTGTTCTCGACACCTGTGATGCGGTGCCCCCAGCGAAGGGTGTAGTTATTTGCCTTTGTGCTCTTAATCCGAATGTAATCTATGAGCAAATCGGTCGTGCTCGTAGCCTCGTTATCGCAATCGACTAACTTGATTCTAACATTATTACCCACGCCGCCCCCGTCTGCGATAAACTCGTTGTCGAGCAGCTGGTACTCCCAGAGCTCCCAATCCGTGGAGCTGCCCAAGCTCTCCCCGCGGTAGTTCCAATTCCCCGCGCTATCTTTGACCAGAACCCCAAAGTTGTCGTTGGCGTTGCTGAGCTTGTAGCGAATCTGAAGGGTGTAGTTGGTGCCCGAAGGTAAGTTGTCGATGCTCTCGTGAATCTCTAAGTTGTAATGCGTCCTTGGCATCGCGTAGGTGACTTCGAGGTAAGGATGGTCAAGATCGGATTCTTTGGAACGGTAATAGATGGTCCTCGCTGTGTCATCAAAATTTTCATTCCCGTGCCGGATGCTGAAACTCACGAGGTTATCACCCCCAAATTGATCCTGCACAAAGTTCGTGACTACCCATGAGAACCATTTATATCCGTCTATGTACGCCGTGCCGAGATTCTTTACCAAGTTCGGTTGAGTATCCCAAGTTAAGGTGCCCTCGGTCCAGCTATCGTTGGCGACCGACCAACTTTGCACGCGCCTCATTTCGTCTGCTGGATTTGAATATGAGTAAACTCGGAGCCAGAGCTTCGCCCCGGTGATCGCGGCGTTTGCAGGGATTCCCGAAAAGTCAAATTTTAGAAATGCCCGCCTGTTTGCGCCCGTTTGAGTTCGGGTGCCCAATCTAACTGAGTTGGCGGACCCATACGCAGTATCGGGAGAATCCTCCCCAATGTACGCATCATCGCTGGGATTAATTTTTTCAGTCGTGGGCACTAGTACGGTGTATGCTTGCTCGTGTAACGTCGAGTGCGCCCCACCGTCGGTCGCGCTCTGCTGATCTTCGAAGTCATCAACGCTCCCCTTGACGCTGGCGTGAGACACCACGTATTTGTACTGATTGACCGAGGCGGTGTAATTCTCGCTGATGTTCTCGTAGACGCCATCCCTACGACTCGTGCCAGTGTAATCCTCCAATGGACTCTCTTCTATCAATCTAAGGTCGTCAAACAAACCATGAATAGTAGTATTTCCAGAGTTAATTTTATTCATCAAAACTCCAACGCGCACCGCAGTCACAGTAAACGTTGTTAATCCAAACTTGTTCCTGATGTTCTCGTTGAGGTTGCACACTTGCTCCGGGGTCCATGTCTGCCACCCGGGGTACCCCCCATCGATGTATTTCACGGTGGCGTTATCCGTCGGCATTCCGGCGTTGGAGTGGTAATACCTGAGTTTATAGGTCGTGGGGCCGCTTGTGAATTCTACTTCAACGATCACCATGCGCAGATCGGCGCCATCCTTGCCCGCGTGATATTGATATCTCGCATAGTATCTCAAAGTGTTAGTTGTAGTTTGATCAACTGTCCCAAAAGTGCTCGACGTTTGTTCAGCCGCGCTACCCCTGAAACCTAAGCCACCTGACACCTGCTTCACACGGCCGGATGCGTTCCCGTCCACATAATTCCCATGGGCATCCCAAGTCCCCCCCGTATTTTCATTTCCTAAATACACCAGCGTCCAGCCACTTGACGTGGCGCCGAACTCAAAGCTCGGGTTCGAAAGGACTTGCAGGGACGGCAGCACGCCCAGCTTACCCCTGTTGTCAATCAAATTCTCCGGCTCGGCGCTGACGAGTCTTTTCTTGTCAAGCACTCCAAGAGGCTCGCTCCCACCCCAGCTTATCCGCTGCCAAGTCGCAATCGTGCCTGCATCGAAAATACTCGAGGTAAAATAGCCGCTCTCCCTGTACCTCGGTGGTGCATATACCCAGAACCCGGATGAGTTAGCATGCCAGTAATACACGTTCTCGCCCGCGTAGCCTAGCCTTTTACCGTTGTTCTTCCACGGCCCAAACGGGACCCCCGCCAGCACCTCCCATGAGTCCGAGATGATGCTGTAACGCCAGAAATTGTCCGCCGCGTTATCACCATTGCCATCGCCGCCCTTCAGAACGTAAAGGTAATCGCTGCCATCCCAGACCATCGAGCCACCGTCATCGACACCATCGCTCTCTGTTGTGTCCGGGTTCTCGTTGTAGGGCAACATCGCCAGTTTTTCCCATCTATTCTCCGAAATTACAAAACGTGCAAAATAGCGTTCCTTATTGGGGGTTAGGTTCTCGGCATAAGCGCCCGGGAGGAAATATATGTAATCCCCGCTGGTCCAAGCCAAGTTCGAACCATCATCAGCACCGTAGGGCGGTGAGACCTCGTTATCAGAGTACAGCTTCCCTATCTCGGTTATCGGCTCTGCGTCCCATTGCTCGCTGTGAATGCTGTATCGATAAAATTTTGCCCCAGAATCTCGCCCGCGACTTTTGCTTGTGGTGCCAATCCACGCATAGATATAGTTCTCGCCGTTAACCCTTGCCCAAACCAAAGCGTCCCCTGGGCCTTGATGCCATGGTGTGTTCTCGAGACGCTCCCAACTGTATGGATTGCCGACCGAGAAGCGCCAGAAGCCGTAACGGGGCTCATGCGTGGTGGGATCGGATGGATTGGATGTATCATCGTAGCTGCCACCCGCCAGCACGTAAATGTAGCCACCATTGTCCCAAGCCATCGAGCAACCATTTTTAAAGTACTGTTTCTTCTCCTGCCACTCAATCGTTGGGCCACTCCAATTTTCCCAGCTCCCGGTCGCGGTGTTGTATCGTCCTACCCCAACCTTGACCTCGGCCCAGTAGCTTTTGAGGATGAATACATAATCTCCAGCACCGGTCGTGGTTATGCCATAAGTGCTCTTGTATGGTGTATTTTCTAGGATGGACCACTCATCGCCCGTGCTCGCAAGTTTCACATCCCCAAGATCGACGGCCGCTACATTGTCGTAGTTCAGCCATTGCCCAAAATCAGCTTTTGTGTTTTGCATCCAGCTCTCGGGAGTGATCTTCAACCTTATTTCACCAGCAACAACCTCAACACTATCCAGCCCTCCGGGTGAGCTGAAGCTATCATCGGTAAAAACGTCTGAGCTGGCTCTGACCGGAACCGTCGCTAAAAGTAGCACCGCGAGCATGAGCAAGAGCGAAACAAACCCCTTCATGAGCTCCCCCCGCCGCGATTTGTAAACCCGCCGGGAAACGCCAACGAGGGGCTTGCCTGGCGTACACAGAGAGAGCACTCGAACAAGGTCACGGAGACGTGCCAAGTCACGACCAGCGTGGGCACGAACAGCAAAGTATTCAATTCACCCGCCTAGCCTTTGGGTGAAGGTTGTTTAAAAGGGGGAAATTTTTTGCATGGCGAAGCGAAAAATTAAAGTTCGGCTCGGTGCTATGAGGCAAGGGAGCGATGCGCATGGCCAAGGAGAGTTTGTTCGTTGCGTTCGTCTGCCTCTGGCTAGCATGGATCGGTCTAACAGGTTCGCTCAATCTCCAGGAGCTCGCGGTGGGGGCGATCGTCGCTGCCTTCGTGGCCGTGGTTTCCTACGAGTTCCTCTTTCAAGGGGGGATGCGGGAGAAATTTGAACCAGAGCGATGGGGCTACGCTCTCGCCTATGTACCCGCATACATCTGGGCCGAGCTGAAGGCGCATGCAAGCGTCATCTATCTCATCTTGCACCCACGAATGCCCATTAAACCCGGCATCGTGCGAGTACCGACCGAGCTTCGGAGCGACTTCGGCATCACAGGTTTGGCCAACGCGATCACGATGACTCCGGGTACGCTCAGCGTGGATGTCAGTGAAGAGGGATCCTCCCTATACGTGCATTGGATCGATGTCAAGGCGGTCGAACCCGAGCAAACCAGCAGGCAAATAGCCTGGCCCTTCGAGCGCTTCCTCAGGAGGATATTCAGATGATTCTGCTTGGGGTGCTTGTCATCATCTTCGGTGCATGCCTCTTCTGTGCGCTCCGCGCGGCTCTGGGTCCAACCGCCCCCGACAGGGTCGTCGCCATCGATGCCTTGGTCTCGCTGATGATCGGTGCCCTGGTGTTGCTGGGCGTCTACTACCGCGCCCCGATCTATCTCGATGTCGCCTTGGTCTACGCCTTCCTCGCCTTCTTGGGAACGCTCGCCATCGCGAAATATCTTGAAGGAAGGGGGATTGAAACTTGATTGAAATAATCGCTTACATTCTGCTGGGCATCGGTGCCGCCTGTGCCCTCATCGGGGCGATGGGAATCGTACGCCTCCCCGACGTTTACAACCGAATCCACGCCCAGACCGTCGTCGTGGTCGGCGGGGTGATCGTGATGTTGCTCGGCGCGAGTGTGCTCGAGGGGCTCAGCTCGTACACCCTAAAAGCGCTTATCATCGCCCTCTTCCTCTTCCTCACCAACCCCGTAGGATCTCATGCAATCGCTCGTGCCGCCCACAAGTCAGGGGTCAAACTCTGGCGTCGCAGCGTGGCCGACAAGCTGAAGGAAGAAAAACCATGAGCGAAGTTCACATGGGTGTGAAGTTCACAGGGGTGTGAAATTGGGTCTCGAGCCGCTGATTCAAAATGCTCTGCTCGTATTCCTGTTCGTACTCTGTGTAATCGCGATTGAACTCAAGGACCTGCTCTACTCGGTAATCGTCCTGGCTGGCGCAAGCATAACACTTGCGGTTGTCTTCCTTATGCTTCAGGCCCCGGACATCGCGATCACCCAAGCCGCGGTCGGCGCTGGAGTGGCGACCGTGCTCTTCGTCATCGCGATAAGCCGCACGAGGAGGCAGGAATAGATGAAGCGGGTGCTGACGTTCGGGATGGTCGTGGCGGTCGGCGCGCTACTCATCTTCACTGTTAGTACCGACCTGCTACCATTCGGCTCCTTCCCGCAGCGTCAAGTGGGAGAGGATATCAAGAATGCTATAGGGCAACAAATTCTGGTGGAAGCGCCTGAGGATACCGGCTCTGCAAATGTGGTGACGAGCGTCGTGTGGGGCTATCGTGGCTACGACACGCTGGGTGAGGTAACCGTGCTCTTCACCGCCGTTGTTGGGGTGTTGGCGGTGCTCAGGGCGGTCGGGAAGCGTGAGTGAATGGCTGGCATGACGGTGATCGTTCGAACCATCGCGAGGCTCCTCTTTCCGTTCACATTCCTTTTTGGAGTCTACATCGTGCTTCATGGCCACCTGACTCCAGGAGGAGGCTTCCCGGGAGGAGTAATCATCGCCTCCTCGGTGGTGATGCTTTTCCTAGCCTACGGCATCGAGCGGGCACAGAAAAAGGTGAGCCTCCTGCACGCCGAGGTGCTCGAGAGTGTTGGTGGATTGGCGATAGTCGTCCTTGGGCTATTCGGCCTCCTGTTTGGTACCTTTTTCCTCCAAAACGTGTTTCCCCTGGGCGAGCTCGGGCAGCTCTTCAGCGCGGGTAACCTGCCACTGCTCTACTTGGGCGTCGGGATAAAGGTCGCGGCAGGCATCCTCTTGATCTTCTACGCGATGCTGTTCGCCTTCAGGGGTGGCGAAGAATGAACGAACTTGGACTTCACAGGGGTGTGAAGTTCACAGGGGTGTAAAGTTGGACTTCAACTACGTCATCGCGATGCTCCTCGTCGCGCTCGGGCTCTACTGCCTACTGCTCAAGCGAAACCTAATCAAGATCATCATCGGCCTAGCCGTGCTTACAGATGGGATTCACCTCTTCCTGATAAGCCTTGGATACCGCGCAGGGGGCACGGCTGCAATCGTCAGCGGGGAGATGTTCTTGGACCTCCCAGGATTTGCCGCCCACGCCGTCGACCCCATCCCCCAGGCGCTCGTGCTGACCTCCATCGTCATCAACATCTGCATCCTCGCGCTGGCGCTCTCGCTCGCCATCTACGCCTACCGCCACTATAAGACACTTAACCCGTCCAAGATGAGGAGGCTGAGAGGCTGATTCAGGACGCGCCCATCTTAGCCGTCGTCGTGCCGTTGGCTGGGGCCTTCCTCACCCCCTTGGTCGACGTCCTCGCGAAGCGCATGAACCACCCGCGGGCCCGGGATTACTTCGCACTTGCCGTCACTGTGGGTACCCTACTGCTCGTGGTGGACATGGCGACATCGGTGTTGGGGGGTGATATCTTGGTCTATAAGCTCGGCGGGTGGGCGCCGCCCCTAGGGATCAACCTCGCCGTCGATGGATTGGGATTGCTGGTCGGCCTCATCGTGGCCGGCATAAGCACCCTAGTGGTGATTTATTCCTTCGTGTTCATGAGGCAGGAAAGCGGATTGGGTCAGTATTACACGCTGATGCTCCTTCTCACCGCGGGGATGATGGGTGTTGCCTTCACCGGGGATATCTTCAACCTTTACGTTTTCTTTGAAATAATGGCCATCTCCTCTTACGCGCTCGTCGCCTTTCGCCGCTCTAAGATATCAATAGAGGGCGCGATAAAATATTTGATCGTCGGGTCTCTCGGGACCTCTTTCATCCTACTTGGGATCGCATTACTCTACGGTTCTACTGGGACCCTGAACATAGCTGACATCGCGAGCAAACTAGCGGTGATCAACACAACTTCGGGCTCTACCCCGTTGATCTCAATCATTGCCCTGACCCTGTTCGTGGTAGGATTTGGGATAAAAGTTGGGATGATCCCCTTCCATGCTTGGCTGCCGGACGCCTATCAGGCCGCACCATCCCCCATCAGCGCGATAATGGCGGGCGGCACGGCGATAGTCGGGGTCGGCGCCTTACTCCGGGTCAGCTACTTCATCTTCGGCGCTCCCATGGTGGGCCCCCTGTTGATAGGGCTCGGGCTGGTCACGATGGTCCTCGGCGCGTTCATGGCGCTAGTACAGCGTGATTTAAAGCGGCTTCTCGCCTACTCCGGGATCTCCCAGATGGGATACATCCTCCTCAGCATTGGCCTCGGGACCGCTCTAGGGATTACAGGGGGGCTCTTTCACATGCTCAACAATGCCGTCTACAAGTCCCTCCTCTTCTTAGCTGTGGGAGCGATCATTTACCGAGTCAAAACATCAAGGATTGATGAGCTCGGCGGGCTGGGAAGAAAAATGCCGATAACCGCGGGGATTTTCCTGGTCGGCGCCCTCGCCCTCGCGGGGATGCCACCCTTCAACGGGTTCGCGAGCAAGTTAACCATATTCTTAGCAGGGATCGACGCCGGGTACCCAATACTCAGTGGCATCGCGGCGATTATTAGCGTCGTGACCTTAGCTTACATGATTAGGGCGTTTATCGCGGTATTCCTCGGGCCGCAGACCGGACGATTTGAAAACGTTAAAGAGGCCCCCCGTTCAATGTTGTTCCCAATGATGGTCTTGGCAGCCGTTTGCGTGGTGCTTGGGGTGCTCCCACAGCTCGGTTTCAGTGCCGTGGAACCAGCCCAAGAGGTATTACTCAACCCCTCCAGCTACATCGGAGAGGTGATTCCCGGTGCCTGACATGGACTTCAAACGCATCTTTTGGAGAGCTGTGATCCCCGCGGCGGAAACGCGGATATGCATATGCACATTAGAGGGAGGACCATGTTTTTAATTGCAATGGAAAATGAGTTAGGGGAACCAAGGGGGAAGAAAACATGATAACACAGCTGAGTTTTCCGATATTACTGATATCCGTCCTCATGCCGCTGCTCCTATCGATCTCTTTCCCATTTCTTGGAAGGAGATTGAAGCCGAAGAAGTTAGCAATCGTGAGCTTCATCCTTCTCCTCGTACCGTTGGTCACAATAACTTCCATTTTCATGACGCCCACCCTACGAGGAGGTGCGGTCGACCCACCTTTCTTCTCTCATCCGTTCGCCGGCTCCTTTTCGATGCTCCTCGACCCCTTGAGTGCCCCATTTGCGTTCGGGATAGGCTTGGTCACGGCCTTAGTGGCCTTGTATTCCGCCTCATACATGAAGCACAGGATCGAAGAAATGGAGCACGAAGGCCTGACTCCCCCATCAATAGGGACCTACTTCATGCTTTACACGATGTTCTCAGCAGCGATGATGGGGTTAGTGTTGTCGACTAACCTGATTGAATTTTACATTTTCCTAGAGTTGGCGTTGCTCCCGAGCTTCTTCCTAATCATCTGGTATGGATATGGCAATCGGATTAGAACAGCGATAATGTATTTGCTATGGACCCACATAGGCGGCTTGCTTTTCCTCCTCGGGGTACTCGCCTTTGGTTCATCGACTGGAACGTTCGATATCCTGAACATGCAAACCCTGACTTTCAATGTGGGATTGGGTGCGAATCTGCCAATCGTGGTCATGCTTATGATAACGATCGGATTGTTAATCAAGATGGCTGTTTTCGGTGTCCACATATGGCTTCCATATGCTCATGCAGAGGCACCGACACCCGTGTCAGCTCTGCTGTCCCCCGCTTTAATAGGGATCTCCGGCTATGCGCTAATCAGGATCTCTTACATCCTATTCACGACCCAGTTCCAAGAAATTTCGACGATCCTGCTCGGGCTCGCCCTGTTGACGATGATCTACGGGGGACTGATGGCCCTCGCGCAGGACGATTTTAAGCGGCTGCTGGCCTACTCGAGCATATCTCAAATGGGGTACATCTTGCTGGGGATATCGACCCTGACCATAAACGGCGTCACGGGAGGAATGCTGCACTTCATGACGCACGCGATTGGAAAATCAGTTTTGTTCATGGTCGCCGGCTCCCTCATAGTCCAGTTTCGAGGGCTGAGGAGCATCGGCAAAATGGGGGGTCTGGCCTCGAAGGTGCCCATCACGGCAACCTTGACCCTCATAGGTTTCCTGTTTCTGGTGGGCATACCCCCAACCCTCGGCCTGTGGAGTAAACTGTATATTATAGTTGGAACACTTGACAAGGCCATGGCCATGGGAACCATCGCTCTCGTGCTGATATCCATCTGTCTCGTCGTGGGCGCCGGCATGACAGCAGCGTACTCGTTCTTTACCTTGAAGAGGATATTCCTCGGGAGAACACCAAGAGCGTTGGCAGGGGAATCTGTTCGTGGATGGTCGAATTTAACGGCGGTTATAGCGCTTGTTGCAATCGTGGGCGTGGCTCTGTTCTTATACCCAGCTGTTTTCATCGACCCACTCAAGGATTTCCTTGGACCACTTCTCCCATCAACCCCCTAGGTGAGCAAAAATGATGGGAATGCCATTTCAATTCTTTTCTGAAGGTCTGCCGTACCCTTTGACTTTAGCGTACTTTTACGTTGAGGGCATAGGATTTGCCATAGCCCTGATTTATTTTTATCACGTGTTTGTAAGAGGCGGCCGGCAGTTCCCCTTGGACATTTTCAACAAGTTTGAGACCCCGGTCATGGATAAGGGCTACAATGAAAAAATCGTCAAAGGGGCTCTCGGGTTGGGCCAGACGTTCAGGAAGATCCACAGCGGTGACCTCAGCACCTACCTGCTCTGGACGATTCTCGGCTTCCTGATCGTCCTAGTTTGGATCGTGCTACAGTTATGGGTATAATAAAAGTGGTTGTGGTAAGGTGAAGAACAGATCGTGCGTGCGGCGGCAATGGGTGATTGGCAGCGAGAGCTCAATCTCCCCCTCTGTCATTAGATTGCTCGTGGTGATGCGATGACCGCTCTCCTCTATGTTACTCAAACCATGCTATCGTCATCGATAGTTTCCAGCTCTGTTTTGGTGACGATCGTCTTGGGTTTGACGCTCCCGGCCATCGGCATCCTGCTCGCCTTCATCGCCGGTAGGGTCCTGACGCCTAGACACCCCAGCCGAGAGAAATTCGCCAGGTTCGAGGCGGGAAATCCTCCCTTCGGCAAGGCGAGGGGGCTCTTCCCGATGCAGTACTACCCCTACCTAATCATTTTCCTCACGGTGGAGCCCTTGGTGATCTATCTCTTCCTTATCATGATGATGCTTCACGAAATGGCCCTTACCGTCGGCCTTCTGTTCGCGGGCCTGAGCATCGTCCTCGCGGTGCCCCTCATATTCGCCCTCGACTCCGCTAGGAGGTTGGAACTTTGGGTCAAAAGAAAGAAAGAGTAATTTTACTGGGCAATTTAGAGAATGCCGTCAGAAAGGTCGGAACCCGGCTGGCCGACATGAGGCCCATAAGGAACATCAGAAACTGGGGCATCACATTTTCCCTGTGGCCGGTACCCCTCACCACTGCCTGTTGCGGGGCGGAGTTCGCCGCGACCATGTCCCCGAGGTTCGATATGGAGAGGCTCGGCGTGCTCCCTATGGCATCGTCCAGACAGACAAACGTCCTCATCATAGAGGGGACCCTGACTAGAAAGATGGCAAAGGCGGTCAAGATAATCTACAGGCAGATGCCGGAGCCCAAGTTCGTCATCGCTATGGGTTCCTGCGCAGCGGATGGCGGAATATTCTGGAACAGCTACAACATCGTCAGGCCCAAAGATGTGCTCCCCGTGGATGTGTTCATACCTGGATGCCCGCCCAGACCCGAGGCCGTCATTAGGGCGATCATGCAGCTCCAAGATAAAATCAAGAGAAAGCTAAAGTACCGAATGGATGCGAAAGAGAGGCCGAGAAAGAGAACCCGACGCCAGAGGGTTTCGAGGGTAGTTTGATGGAGCGCGTCCTAAGAATTGCCTCAGATACCCTGAAGTCCGTCGCCAAGGAGCTCGCGGCCGAGGGCTTCGACCACGTCAAGTCCCTCACGGGAATGGACAGGCCCGAGGAGGGGCTCATCGAGCTCGTCTACCACATATCATCCTATTTGAACCCAGCCTTACGCGGAAGGATCGTCGAGGTGAGGACGGAGGTCGATAGGTCAAGACCGATAATAAACTCCATATCGGATGTCTTTCCCAGCTGCAGGTACATGGAGCTTGAGACGAGGGATCTCCTAGGTGTGAAATTCGAGGGCAACGAGGAACCAGATCCGCTAATTCTTCCAGATGAGCTGAAGAACACTTGGCCCCTGAGGAAGGACTACAAAATTCCCGAGGAGGGGGTGGAGTGAGGGTGAAAGAACTTGGGAAAGATAGGCGCGCGGAGACGATAACGCTCTTCATAGGCCCCCAGCATCCAGGCTCCGGGCACCTCCGACTCGTCGTGGAGCTCGATGGCGATGTGGTAGTGGGGATCAGGCCGGACATCGGGTGGGTGCACAGGGGGGTGGAGAAGATAGCTGAAACTAAAAAGTTCGTGCAGGTGATACCCCTCATAGAGAGGCCCTCCATCATCGACTCCGCAAACATGAATGTGGGATACGTCCGGGCGGTCGAGAAGCTCTTGGGCGTGGAAGTTCCGGACCGGGCGAGGTATATCAGGACGATTCTGTGCGAGCTGAACAGGATTGCAAGCCACCTCTACGGGATCGGGATCTTCGGAAACATGATCGGCACGTCGACGATATTCATGTGGTCCTTCGGGGACAGGGAGATCATCGTGGAGTTGATGCAGGAACTCACCGGGGCCAGGCTCACGTATTCGTTCTTCCTGCCAGGAGGTGTAAAGGGGGACCTGCCGGATGGTTTCGAGGAGAAGCTCGAGAAGGGCCTGAGGTACATCGAGAATCGAATCCCGGAATACAATGCCCTCTTCATCGAAAACCCAGTGACGGAGGACAGGCTGAAGGGCGTTGGCGTCATCGACAGGGAGAAGGCGGTGGAGATCGGCCTGACGGGACCTAACTTGAGAGCCTCGGGGGTGGAGTACGACGCGAGGATGGCCGGCGAGTACGGGGCCTACAAAGACTTGGGATTCAAACCCGTGACAAGGCCAGAGGGGGACTCCTTTGCTAGGTTGATGTTGAGGTTCGATGAGATAGAGGGAAGCATCGGGTTGATAAGGAAGGCGATAAGGGAGATGCCCCAGGGCCCGATCATGCACGAGCGCACGAAGGGCATGGCAAGGCAGGTGCTCATGAAGGTGCCGGAGGGGGAGGCATTTTCAAGGGTGGAGTGCGGCAGGGGCGAGCTCACCTTCTTCGTCGTCAGCAAGGGGGGAGATAAGCCCCACCGCGTCAGGATGGTGACGCCCTCTTTCCGGAACCTGATTGGTTTCGAAACCGCTTTGGTTGGTCACAGGCTGGCAGATGTCCCGACCGTTTATGGGAGCCTCGACTACTTCCCGCCGGAGGCTGATAGGTGATGTCAGCCCTTGTAGCCCCCTGGCCCATTAGCCTCATCCTTGAGCCCGAGGTGTTCATCCCCCTTGTTTATCCAGGGTTGGTAGTGCTCACCCTGACCCTGCTCGGGATCATCTGGTTGGAGAGGAAGCTCACAGCAAAAGTCCAAAGACGTTATGGACCCCTTTACGTTGCACGAAAGTTGGGAGGGGCCGCCCAGCCAATGGCTGATGGGATAAAGTTTGTCTTTTCTGAGCAGATAATCCCTAGGAATACGGATAAGCTCGTTTTCATATTCGGCCCCCTCCTCTTGTTCACATTCTCCATTCTCCCGGTGATAGGGATCCCACTCTCGCCGGGCTATACCGCCATCGCCAGCGACATAAGCCTTCTGATAGTGGTGGCCCTCGTTGTCATCGCCCCAATAGTCCTGCTGATGGTAGCCTGGGGTAGCAACAACAAGTTCTCCCTCATCGGCGGCCTCAGGGACGGGTACTTGATGATATCTTACGAGGTTCCCATTATTCTGTCAATACTAGCGATGGCTGCCCTGTACAACTCCCTTAACCTGATCGAGATAGCCGAAGCGCAAGCGGGGACGTGGGGCATCTTCCTGAACCCCTTGGCTGCACTCGCCTTCTTCGCCGCCATGCTCATCGCCACGGGGAGGTTCCCCTTTGAAATCGCCGAGGCCGAGACCGAGATCGTGGCTGGCTGGACGACCGAGTACAGCAGCGCACTTTACATGACTAACATGGGCACATCCTACACTAGGATGTACGTAATGGCCCACCTATTCACATTGGTATTTCTGGGCGGTTGGAACCCC
>JAUWBP010000039.1 GCA_030601665.1 Hadesarchaea archaeon
ACCACAAAGGGCAGCTCATGGGAGTGCCGATCAAGCTGGTGATGGCACTGGTGATCGGGACGATGGCGATGGGCGTGTTGATGCAGTTCGTCGGCACAGCTGAACGAATGGTGTTGCGTGACATGGATGTGCGGTTCAGCACTTCGAGCAATCGATTAACCGTTAAAGTGTACGACGCGGCTAGCGGTGATGCGCTTGGGGGCGCAACGGTCATGGTGAAGTACCTGGGTGGCATGAAAGCCCACACGTTAGGGACGAACTCGAACCAGTACACATTCACCATACCCATGGAGAGAGGATTATACACCATAGTAACGGTGCGCGTAACGCATAGCGGCTACATCCCTTGGGAAGGAGAAGCTGCAGTTCATCGGACAGGGTAATAAGCATGATGAGGCGCGACGCTAAGGGCGTCGAATCCCTGCCGGTAGTGCTGCTGCTCAGCGCCGTGCTGGCCGCGTCTACGCTGGCGATCGGCACCGCTTGCCTTGACCGAGTACAAAGGCTCGGCAAACGACAGCGCGCGATTGAGAGTTTCAACACTTTCGTCGAGCGGACTCGTATGGTCAGCACCGGCGGCATAGGCAACGTGCAGCAGGTCGAGCTCGAGCTGACCGGAGGCAAACTCATCATCGATGCAAACCTCGTGCAGCTAATTTACGGCGAGGAGGTGCTGCGAAGCGAGACCCTACCACTCCCCGTTGTGCAGGACGGTGGGGACTTTGAAATCGGCACTGGAAGCTACGCGATCGAGCTCCTGCGGGGTGACGAAGGTGGATATTTTCTGGAGGTACGAGGGCTTTAAGATGGACCAACGCGGATTACTGGCCGACTTTTTAGTCTGCAAGATCGGCGCCGCACTCGCTGCACTGGCTCTGCTCGGCGCCGTGCTCACGATGTCCTCGGGGTTCAAGCGCACGGCTGAGAGTGAGGACTTAGCGATGCTCGCTGACACGATCGCGGGGGCAATTCGGACCGCCGAACGCATGCCCGGCGAGGTTGAGCTGAGGAGGGTGCTTCCGGCCCTCGCGAAGCAAACCGAGGTGGTGATCATTGGTGAACTCAGAAAAGGGATACAGGTAATCCACATAGTCGTTGGCTCAGGAGAACGAGTCGAGCGCACCCTGATGCTCGACCACGAAGTCAACAGTGGAGAGTTCTCGCTCAGCCACGAAAGCCCGAGCGTGATACGCCTGAGCAAAGCGGGCGGGATTCGATTGGAGTTGATTTAGTGGATCAACTCTCGGTTGGCGAGGATCTATTCGCGACGCTCACAGTCGTCGGCCTGCTCTGCCTTTTCATCGCGGCGCTCATGCACTCCTACCACCTCTACGCAGAGAGAAGGAACGCCTACGAGAGCTTTGACCAGGCGCTGAACATCGCCGAGGACATCAAAAATCGTGTGTTGACTGCTTCACCCGGGTCAATTGATTTAACGACGAACAAGCTCGAGGACTACTCCAAATTGCTTGCTCGAGAGGGCATCGAACTGCGAGTTGAGGTTAGAACTCTTGGGGGTGAGGTGCTGCTGGCTTACGGCCCCGAGCAAAAACCGCTCGAGGGGTATTTCTCGCCGCCTTGTTCGGTGAGCCTACCGGTGGCGGTCGCACGGGACCAACGGTCGGCGCAGCTCTGTGAGTTAGTCGTGTGGGTGGGAAAGTAAAATGGACGAACGAGGCGTTGGTTACATAGCAGACATGTTGGTCTTCGCTCTCTTGATTTCGTTCGCCAGCCTATTTTTAGCCGGGGCAAGCCCCATCGACCCTAAAATTGAAAGCACGCGATACGCCGCGAGCTTCGCGCAGAGCACTTTACTAGCGCTCCAGCACTCGACCGCGGATGAGTTCGGCGGCTTTGAGTACCAGCTCAGCGCTTTTGGATTTGAGCTAAACGTGCCGGTGATTTGGAAATCGGCAAAACGTGACCTACGCTACAAAACGCTCGCTCAGCTCTTAGTTGAGGATGCTTTGCTTAACCTGCACGTCGAGGCCGGAGGGATTGAACTTGAAATGCTTAGGCTGAATCAAAACATGGAAAGTCGGCTTCGAGGGTTCCTGAAAGAAGTGCTTGATAAACTCATCGGCGGGCGCTTTGGGTACCGCCTGACGGTGAAAACTTTACCGATGGAGTTAAATTTTTCCCGAGTTTACTTCGAAACCGAAATCAAAAATTTTGACGATACGACACAGCAGAAGCTTTGCTCCGAAACAATCATCTCAACCCTGCCTATCTCACAGGAAGAGCTTGCACGACTAATTCAGGGAGTGCTTGGCGTCCCTACCCCAGAACTCGAACCCGATATCGCCGTTGAGATAACTCTGGAGCTGTGGTCGCCGTGAAGGAGCGTGGTTTTATGCCGTTCAGCGCGGCAGGCATCGTCATTGTGATGCTCGTCGTGGCCATGCTGGGGCATGCTGCTTGGTCGCGGCACCAACGCTCGCTGAATGTCGTGGACGATGCCTCAAGTTCGGCGCTTCTAACAATCGCTATGAGCGTTCAAAACGACCTGCGGGCTGCGGCGCGGTATGCCGTTTACCGTGCCCTCTGGGAAGTGAGCAAAAACGCGGACAATTACGAGAGCGATGGGGCAAGGGAGTTGGCCATCGAAAGCCTTGCGGCCGGATATTTTGCGGAGCGGATGGACGCGCTGCCAATCGTGTACAAACAGCACGATGCGCGCATAGAGCTCGAGCTTGGAACCTCGAGTGGTCGCCCGGCTTTTGATCTGAGGGAGGGCGATGATGGATACGCATGGGCGACCGCCAGATTGCCGAGTCGAGCCCGCGTGAGGGTCAGCTCTTGGGACAACAGCTTGGTGCTCGAACTCCCCTGCGAGAACCTCGAGGTGTTCATCGATTCCCGGTACTTCCTGCTCCAACGGCGGATGCGGGAGTTCATCGATGGCCTCGGCAGCGTCGGCACGAAGTGGGCGGTAATGGAGTACACCACGGCTTGGGCTGGAGCGTGGTTGCTGGAAAAAGTCACGATGAGCGCCCCCCGCAGCAAGGCATTCTTCGAGCTGGCTTGGGCGGAGCACGAACTCGACATTTTTGGATCCGCAGACCATGTGGCAACCGTGGGCGGATTGATCGATACGATCGCTGGCACGGGCGAAACGAGCGAGGATATCCTCTCCGATCTCTCCAACACCACCGTGGTCGTCACGCCCCTGAGGACCGCCGACGTGGAGGCTATGGGTGAGTATGTTGACCGAGCTCTTGAAGCGCTCGCGGAAGCCTCCACCGCGCTCATGAAAGCGAAGGAACATGTCCGGCGCGGAAGCGATGCCCTTACCCAAAAACCTGAGAACATGAATAACATTGGCCCGACGCTCGAAAATGTGCAGGCCGCGCTCGGAAATGCCATCGGAAGCGTCACCCGGGCTCGAAATCACGTGTCGGAGGCTGACCAACAGTTCGAACACCTCATCGATTTCATCACGCGCTCGGCGGGTCAAAACATGGCAATGGGGGCACTACACGAGAGCCTCGTGGAACGAATGAGGGGGGATTACCCATCACCTCGGGAGCAGGTCACGTGGGGGGTCAAGGGGACTTTGGTGAAACTCGATAATCTCGAGATAATCCTTAGCGCCTTTGCACGAGAGGTAGGTGCCGATGACACCATTACTGAGCTCGAAGACTTGATGACACGTTTACTCGATGAGATTACCTCATCCGTCCAAGGATTGCATGCCGAACCCGCCCCAAAGCGCTGGGTTGAGTTCACCAGCTACGCTGAACCCGGTAGCTACGAGGGAAAACCGCCCGAGTCGGTGGGGAAAATGGCGCCCGTGTACATCGACGGTGAAGGGGATGGCACAATCGGCACCCTCAAAATTATCCTACAAAATGCGAAGAATAATCTCGACGAAATGAAGGGGCTCGCAGGGAGGGCCGAACCGGCGCTCGATGAGATTAAGAGCGCGGAGATCGACGAAGCACTCAGGCAAAAACTTGAGATGAACGCTGGGGATTTTTCCAGCATTAATCGCGAGCAACTCTACGAACTTCTGCCCCCACCTCCAATCCAATCCCAACCTGGGCTCTCCGTGTTTCATAACTTCACTATCAAGAAGGTTCGATACAGTAGAGAGGACCCTGCTGGCTGGTTCGGCTTACCTACACCCACCCCGATCCCGCTCTGGTTCATAGGGGTGACGCTCTGGTGGGCTCAATGGGATATAACCCTGGAGCTTGAGGATGGGGCCATCGAGGAGATCTTTGACTTTGATAATCCAACGCTGCCGCTGACTCATGAAGCGATGGGTGAGGAGTTCATCGCTCATAAGCCGCTTGCGTATCGCCGCGAAGTACCAAACAACACGTTCAACATCAGGCTTGTGATCATCAGCTTGAAGCCCTTCAGCATATCTGATGGCTTTCTAAAATGGCTTGATTAAATTGACGCCCCTGTCAACTCTCGGGTGGCGCTTTCGACTAAGACCTGAAACCGAACTTAACAGCCCTCGCTCAACGAGGGTTTGGAGCTCGACTACCCGCATACCAAGCTTCTCGAGCTCCGCCCTCACGAGCTCCAGCTTTCGTGAAACCGAATCGATGCGCTCAAACAAATCGTGCTGCAGTCCCTCAAAAGCCCTGTTGAAGACCTTCTCGACCTCGACCCCCAATCGAGAAGTCTGGGGCTCGAACTTTGCCTCTTGAAACTCCGCTGCCACGCGGTCGATTAGCAGCTGAATCTGCTCGCCCGGCAACCCTGTGCCAGCGAGCACATCATAGATTTCATCGTGGGAGAACCCAGAACGCATCATCGACCGAATCACATCCGACGCAGCCACACTGTTCGACATCTCCCCGCCATGCCTTTAGGTGAAGGTCATTTAAAAGGAGGAAAAATTACAGCGAAGTGGGCGGCTAGGATGCGTACAGAAACGCGAGCCCGGCGAGGTAAAAAGCGTAAAAGGCGAGCAATGCCACCCCTTGACCACGCGTCAACCTTCGTCCCTTCCACATGAACCCCAACAATACAGCCATCGTGGCGAGCATCACGGAGTTGCTGAACCAGAGCGCTTGGGAGTCCACGGCCAAAGGCCTTATCAACGCTGCGCTGCCGATGACGAGTGCAATGTTGAAAATGTTCGAACCCACGATGGTCCCAACGGAGAACTCAGGCAACCGCTTGGAAATGGATATGATTATAGTGGCCAGCTCTGGGATTGAGGTCCCGATGGCGACCAACGTGAAACCTATTGCCGACTCTGGAACACCTACACCTAAAGCAATTCCTACGCCGGAGTAAATCAGCAGCCTAGCTCCAATAATCACTCCGACCGTACCCAGAATGAATAGAAGGATTGACCTACCCAACCTCTTCTGCTCGCTTGAGACTTTTTCCCTCGTCTTTCTCGCCTCCCTCCTTAGCACGAACCCCAAGAAAAGTGCAAAGATCACCAATAGGAGTAGACCTTCCACCCGCCCGACCACACCATTGAGCGCCATCGCCGCGAGCGCTCCGCCAACGACCAGCATGATGATCCCCTCGCCGAGCCTCTCCCGCCTAAATTGAGCCACGCCAAATATCGCGGCGAGTGCCAAGATTGGAGTGATGTTGATGATGTTAGAGCCGACCACGGTCCCATAGGAGATGCCGACTTTGCCGAACCAAGCCGCCATGGTGGAGGTGAAGAACTCAGGGGCTGATGTTGCAAAAGCCACAAGGGTTAATGCTATCATCACTTGGGATACGCCGAGCGCTCGAGCGATCCCGCACGCCGAGTCGACGAAGACACTACCCGCCTTGGCGATCAGCACGATGGCTGCCACGAACGCGAGAACATATAGAATAAATTCCTCCACCATCGGCTCAATCCCTAGAGACGAACTTGGAGAATATCGACGGGAGCAATGTCGTGATGAGTGTCGTCACCACCATCAATGCGAAAAGTTCTGGTGACACCATGCTGCTCAGCAGCCCGAACTGAAGCCAGCCCTTTAATAAGGTAGTTCGAAGCGCGTCCGAATACCACGAAGCAGACCACAATCACGAGCAAATCGAACCACATCTCAACCTCTCGTAGGTGAAATAGACGGCGAGATATTAATACAAGCTACTACTGAAATTAAATCGGAGGAACCTGGACCCGATGGCCAGATATTTTATCCGTGGTCTAATCGACGGTTCTCTGTCCACGCTCGGTATAGTTATCGGCGCCAGCATCGCTATCGGCCTAAGTCCGGAAGCGGCTCGAATTATTGTAGCCGCCGGGATTGGAGGCGGAATCGCGAATGGGCTCTCAAATATCATCGGAGCATTCGCAGCCGAGAAAACCGTTGCCCACAAGGAACTGGAGAGGGTCGAGCGAGCAATGCTCAAGCGTGGCGCGATCAAGAACAGCGAGCTGCACAGAGAGACCGAGAAGAAGATCATCTCAAGCAGCGTGATAGATGGGTTAGCGACGATCGGCGGGTCGGTAATCCCCGTGCTGCCGTTTTTCATTCTGCCCGCGCTTCCGGCGTTGGAGTGGTCGGTAGCTGTGACACTCGCGTTTTTCTTTGCCCTAGGGATCTACATCGGCAGGGTCTCGAGGGAGAACCTCGCGCTCTCAGGCTTCAAGATGGTATTGTTCGCCGGAGCGACCGCGGGAATCGCTGCTTTAATAAAGATAGTTATGTGATGTCTAGGTCTTCCGCCAGAGAATTTTGCCCCGTGCTTCTATTTGTAGGACGCGATGATAGGGAATCTCGACCTCCCCATCGGGCGAAGCCACGTGCATGAAGCCGCGCCCGAGCTCGAGGATATCGCTACCCTCGATGACACGTTTATCGTTCGGGGCACCCCGATGCAGGATCGTCACTTTGGCGCTTTGCAACTCGTCCTCGCCCCCCCACTTCAGCTTGTTCAACATCTCGCGCGGTCCCATTTGGGTCAGTAGAATTTAGCCAATTGAGTATTTGAGTTAATTGCCTAGATGTAACCGACGAGCTCGAGCGCCTCTAACACGTGCCTGCGCGCATTTCTTTCGGCGAGCGGGCCGTGTCCGGGGTACAGTCGCTCCACCTCAAGCTTTGCCAGCTTCTGCAGCGAACGGGCTAACGCCTCGCCATCGCCGGTCGGCCAGTCCGTGCGCCCGATGCCGCCGCAGAAAAATGTGTCGCCGGAAAACAGTACCCCCTGCTCGCGCCCGTACATGCAAATGCTGCCTCGAGTGTGGCCGGGCGTGTGGATGACCTCGAGGGTGAGTTCGCCCAGCTTGACCCGATCGCCCTCGTGGAGCTCGCGCGCTATCTCAAGGGGCTCGAGCTTCCTGCCGAGAGCCTCGGCGGCCGTGATAACCTGATCGCCCTTTCGAAGCAGTTCCGCCTCGAGCTCGTGAATCGTCACCTCGCAGCCTGCAGCCCGCACGAAATCGCGGTCACCCCCCACGTGGTCGTAGTGGCAGTGGGTGTTGATGATGAGCTTGATATCGCTCGGCTTTAGGTTGAACTTGCTGAGGTTCCGCTTGACCTTCTCGAAGTTTTGTCCCGTGCCAGCGTCGATGAGCGCGATTACCTTGTCGATGACCAGATAGATGTTCGAGTCGGAGCCCAAGCCGCCGATTTGGTGGATTTGCAT
>JAUWBP010000052.1 GCA_030601665.1 Hadesarchaea archaeon
TCCCTATGTTACCAGCCAATGCAGAACAAAATGCTCCAAACGCAAAAGCCGATGCAGTCTGCAGATTTATCGCCAGTGCCAAAAGTGCCACCACGATGACCGCGTAAACAACCATCACCCGATACTCCTTGTTCAGGAAAGACATCGCCCCCCGGTAGATGGTGTCGGAGAGTTCCCGCATCCGCGCGGTCCCGACGGGCTGCCGCATGATCTTGAAAGTCAAGTAGCCCGCGAACGCGAGGGCAAGCGCACCCGCCATGAACGCCGACATCACGAGTTCAAATCCAACCATTCCATGACCTCTCAGTAATTTTCAATCTTCTAAATCCAACCGTCTATTGCAAGGTGAGACTTTTGCCGTAAATATATTACTGGAACCCCACGGTGTCGGAGTTCCTTACGCAGAGCAGCGTCCGTCGTCCCAACTCCGCAACGCCCCTCGAATGCCAAGTTCAAGATCGCCCCATCCGCTGCACCTTTGACCTTAATGACCTTCCCACGCTTGGCTAAAATCAATCCGATTTTGGCTGCCGTCCTCTCCTTGGGCTTGCCCTGCTCGGAGATTCGCATGAGCTCTTGGAGAACCGGACTTGGGATAGCGAGTTCATAGGGTCGCTCGAGCAACCTGTCGAGCTCCCCCGCAACATCCACGCCATATAAACCTGGAATCATCAAGAAGCTCGTGTCCGCGATGAACCGCAACCAAATTCCTCATCAACTTATAACGCCGTAACCAATGAGGCGCCACCTTCCAGCAACGCGTCGACTCAGCGCTGCCCGGAACCCCTGATCGGCGCAGACTGGCAGCTTGAGTTTGATCGTAGCTCGGTCCCCTCGGGCGCTCGTGATCGCACCCACGGTCATCGCCGTTCCCACGTTTAACATCAGCGGTTCCCCCGTGACCAAGGGCTTCACCTCAAGCTCCTTGGGAAGTCCCACGACGCGCTTCATCAAGTGAACCTCAAGCTCGAGCGTCTCCAGCACATCTGGCAGGCCTCCGGGTGCCCCCATCACCGAGCCCACAAGCGAATCACCTTTGGTCAGCGAAGGGTCTAGCCCGGTGCCCACGCCGATGAGACCACCCGGCACCGCTTCCTTGACTCGGCTTCCCCCCGCGTGCAGACTCACTATATTTGATTCCAAGTGTTGCCATGTGGTTCGCCCCTCCCGGCTCACCTGTATGCCAGGCCGGGTCTCTATTTTCTCGCCTTCACGAAGTTTTCCTCGGAGGAGGGAGCCGCCCAAGACCCCACCTACTAATTTTTTGGGCTTTATGCCGGGGCGATTTACATCGAACGAGCGGGCGACGTGCATCCGAGCTGGCTTAGAGAGGTCTCGCTTCGGCGTCGGGATGTGCGCCTCAATCGCTTGAATTAGCCCGTCGATGTTCGCGCGGTGAATCGCAGAAATTGGAATCACTGGGACATCCGCGGCGGAGGTGCCCGAGAGAAACTCCTTAATCTGCTCGTAGTTCTCCATCACCTTCTCGCGCGAAACGAGCCCGATTTTATTTTGTGCCACGACGATGTTGCGCACTCCGATGACGTCAAGGGCCATCAGGTGCTCCTTCGTTTGAGGTTGAGGACAGAACTCGTTCGCCGCTATCACGAGCACGGCTCCATCCATAATCGCGGCTCCAGAAATCATCGTGGCCATGAGCATTTCGTGCCCCGGAGCGTCGACGAATGAAACACGGCGCAAGAACTCCGTCGCGGCCCCGCAGTAGGGGCACTTCTCCTTCGCGCTGTACCGACCGCATTCTCGGCAGCGCGCGAACGAGGTATCCGCGTAGCCGAGACGGATCGAGATCCCCCGGCGGATCTCCTCGCTGTGCACGTCGGTCCAGGCGCCTGAGATGGCCTCAACGAGCGTCGTCTTTCCGTGATCGACGTGGCCGATCATACCTATGTTGACTACCGCTTGCGGCACTTTGACACACCTTGCTCAAATTTCAGTTCAAACAATATAAAACGCGCAGGCTTTAAGCAGGATGTACAGTTGTGAAGCACTTTTGCGAGTACTGTTGAAAAGTGCACGAATGATAGATTTTTCAACTGGTGGTTAAGCTGCCTTCGCCTCGGCTTCCTTGGGGGCCAAGAGCTCTTCGATGGGCTTCTCCCCGCGCTTCACGATCTTCGCGTTAACCTGCACAATTGCGTCGGAGATCCTCGAACCCCGGACCCGCTTCCGGCGCCGCTCCCCTCGCCTCCGAGGTGAAAAACCCGAGCCGCCAGACAGCAGGACGCTCGTTCGGCCGGGGCCGTAAATGTCTGAGCGCATTGGGAAACCATCCTTGTCGGTACCGCCTGTGAGCTGGAGCTCGTACCCTGGGAGTCCAACAACCACTCCGTCGAACTTGTCCCCTATCCTGAGCCCGACCAGCCTCCGCGCATCCGGCTCGCGAGCCTCTAGAGGGTAACCCTTGCCCGTCTCGGGGTCAGCAACCACTATTTTGAACACCATCACATCACCCCATATGTCGGATCCTCACGCTGTTTGATCGCGATTATCTCATCCAACACCGCAAGCTCGTCGCCCGAAAGCAGGTCACGGAGCTCCCGCTTCAGGGCGAGCACATGGTTTCTGGGCACATCGACATATAAAACATCTCCCTCTTGTACGTTGCGCCCGACCACTCCACCCTCGATTGAAACTGCAAGCTCGTCCCCCAGCCTCGCCTCCTGCACAGATTTTTTCTCCTTCTGCAAGGCACGAATCGTGCCCACCGAGCGCCCGTCCTTGCGCATGAGCGGGTACTTGGGCTTCAACACTCCTCCCAACACGTCGACCCCCACGATTGCCGGACGGCTCCGCCTAAACACATAGCCAAGCTTGAGCGCGAACTTCCCGGGCCTGAAGTAGCCCTCGAGCTTCTTCGCCCGGATCTCTTCACGGCGCTGTTTCGCCCAGTCCTCGTAACCATCCAAGAGCCTGTAGATGACCTCATCGTGTAGCACGGACACCCCCTCGCGCTCCGCCTCCTGCTGGGCATCCGGCAGGATTTTCACGTTAAAGGCGAGCACCACACCAAGCAAGGGATCGCTCTTCACTACACCCGCTGCCTCGACGACATCGCGCCGCGAGACATCGCCAATGTCCGCGCTGCGAATCGGCACCCCCTTTGCCTGAAGCTGCCCCTCGAGCGCCTCGAGCGAGCCCAACGCGTCCGCCTTAAGCAAGACCCCATTGATATCCTTGCTTATCCGGATGCGCTCCATCTCTCGCTGGAGCTCCTGCCAAAGCTTCTCCGCCTCCAACGCATCCTTGATCACCCACAGCGGGGCACCTGCGATGACTCCCTCGAGGTTGGGCGCAGCGACTTTGACCCCGGCTGCCGCGGACACGCGCGCGACGGGCTTGAACCTGTCTTCGGGGTCGCGGATCTCGTCGAGTGGTTTCGGCTGGAGCAGGGCTCGGACCTTCGAGGTGATCATTTTATCGAGCCCTCCGACGGCAAAGGTGTCTCCCTTTGCGAGCGTGCCATCGTGCACAATGACATCTATGGCCTTCCCCAGTCCAACCTCCTCCTTTACCTCGAGCACCGTCCCCCGCGCCGGGCCCGTCACCTCGACCGCCAACTCCTTCTCGAGAAATCGCTGCGCCAACCCGGTGAGCACCATGAGCACCTCGGGCACCCCCTCACCCGTCTTGGCGCTCGTGGGCACGATGCTCACCTGCCTACGGAAATCGCTCACCCGATCGAAGCGCTCGGCCTCAAATCCCAGCTCGTGGAGTTTGCCGACCAGCTCGTAGATTCTGTCGTCGAGTTCGTGCTGCACCTCGGAGCGCTGGCGGGTGAACGAGTCAAGAAAGCCTACCTTGGGCGATGGCTGCCACCCAGGTAAGAGGTCGATTTTGTTGGCGACGAGCATGAAGGGGGTTTTGTACGATTTTAAAATCATCATCGACTCGAGCGTCTGGGGCATGAAACCCTCGTTAATATCGACGACCAAAGCAGCGAGGTCTGCAAGTGCCCCCCCGCGGCGGCGCAGGTTGGTAAATGCCTCATGCCCGGGGGTGTCGATGAAGAGCAGCCCGGGAAGAGTCACCTCTATTTTAAACTTCCCAAGTAAGGGGCCGCAAATCTGTTTGATGGTTTCCGCAGGGACTTCAGTCGCCCCTATATGCTGACTTATTCCACCTGCTTCCCTGGCCGCAACTGCCGTGCCTCTGATGCTATCCAACAGAAGCGTCTTGCCGTGGTCAACGTGGCCCAGCACCGAAATTATCGGCTGGCGAACCTTTCTCCCGACCATCTTCATCGCCTCGTTTTTAACAGCGCTTGCTTCTGATTTATAACTGGGGCGCTTTGTCGATGGACCCATTTTGAAAAGGACTAACTCTCGAGCTAAAAGGCTACAGGATAGGGGAATGTTGCCAAATGAATTCAGAAGGTATTTAAAGAATGCTTAGGCTTAAACTAGATGTGGTCACTATGGTCGAAAGGAGACCTGGAGAAATTCCGAAAGAGATTCCAAGGATCCCGATCGCAGTTCCGGTTATTCTATGCCCCCAATGCTACAAACCAATGGAAATCGGGGGAAAAGTAGACGTAGAGGTGGGGGAAAAGGGCTTTCTCAAAAAAGGAACCAGATCCGTTCCCCATGTTCAATATCGTTGCCCCACCTGTGGGGTAGAATGGAAGGAATCGCTCGCGCGAAGAGGAGGGGGATGTTTCATCGCCACGGCGACTTTTGGGACTCCAATGGCACCTGAGGTAAACATACTCAGGCGATTCAGGGACAAGTTTCTGTTACAGAATCACACGGGAGAAATGGTCGTTCGCTCGTACTACAAGTTATCTCCTCCAATAGCCCGCGCGATTAAAAAATCTGAAATGCTCGGGCGCGTTATGCGGATTTTATTGATCCCGATTGTGAAGCTATTCAATTTGATTTACAAGAAACACTGAAGGAACGTTTTTCGGTGTTTAACCATGATTCAAGATTTTTTTGAGATACCAGCGGTTTTTAGATAAGCTTTGGCTACCTTCTTAAACCTATGATGCAAAGTTGTTTCCATGAAGAAAAGCGAACTTGAATTTATCACAAAATCTTTGAGGAAAGAGTTGAAATCTCACCTTAGTTACGTTCAATTAAAGTCTCACTCAACCCTATTTTCAAAATTTATAAACCTTATCTCTATAGCTACAAAAGAATTACCAGAACACAAAGTTTTTTTTAACTCAGAGTGGGCAGAGAGATATTCCATCAACGTATCTGATGCAGTAGAATTCTGTGATTACATCCTAGAATTATTAGAGCTAAAAACACGTAGCGAAAAGAGGATTGGTAAACGGAACATTTTTCAGGAAGCGGATGATAAATTAAAAGAAGCAGGTGTCTCTTTTTCGAAGAGTGACTCGACTTCGGTAATTAATAATCTGAACACATGTATTGAATTAGTGCTGAAGGATAAGCTAGACTTGCCCATGACAATTACAAAAATCAACACTGACAAAATCATCGATATTTGTATAGCCCATAAAGTTGGTCCTGTTGAATATTTGAAAGAAATTAAGAAACATGCGCTAGAAATTGACAATAGAGTAGAACATCAAGGTTACAGTCCTTCCAGAAAGGATTGTATAGATGCTATTAAAGCCACCGAAGACTTTCTAAAGAAAGCCAAAAAATCTTCGTTTAAGGCCACGGGCGAAATTAAAGAAAAAATATATCTAGGAGTGTAGCCCCTAATCGTCATTTTTCGACAATTTTCCCACATTTTAAATCCGATACATCTGGTAATATCTAACCCTTTTGACCCAATCAAAGTGCCCATTTTCCGCCTGTGGTTTTCCTAGCGATAGCGTACTCCACTATCCCGAAGCCGATGATAAGAATCCCGATCACGAGGAAAAGGATGAGCACCCAGTCGCTAGCCGAGATAATTGTTTCCGCATCGGCATATTCCTTGGCGACCACATTAACCAGAAGCAACCTTATCAGAAATCCAGCCACAATGAAAAATATCCCAAACTTCAATTCAGTCATCAGCCTGGAAATGGGTTCAGCACTTGGGATTTTTTGCCTCATCTCTCAATTATGCCCCAGCCGTAAAAAACCCTTTGCGCGCGGCCGGGGAGGCCGAGGAGCTTGCGACAAACGTTTATTATATCCCCTAATGGGGCTTTTTTCATACTATCGCCTGTAAACTGTATAGCATACCGGCACCAAACCCCACGAGAATGCCGCTAACAACCAACAACCCAGCTGTAACTTTAGCTATACAACCCTTATGTTGAGTCCTGAATTGCTCACTCAAAACTCCTTTATTTTTTCCTCCATTCAAACCCGTCACCTCCGACAATTTTCTCCAGCGGTCAGTAAATTTCTTCTTGAAACTAGACTCCCCGTGACTATTAAATCTGGTTTTTAGTTTCATTGATCCTTAACCTAGACCCCGCAGACTTTACAGAACCCCTAAAATCTCCTATCATCTCCAGTTTTTAAACAGGTCGACTTTAGGAGCAAAGCCATGCTGGTTTGGGTTTGGGGGTTAAATTTTAACCTTGCTCGAATGCTCATAAGAGAGGATCTCAGACTTCTCAAAGAAAATTCGCATCTCCCGTTCAGCGCTTTCCGCGGAATCTGCAGCGTGAATGATATTCTCCGTGATGCTTGACCCGAAATCACCTCGAATCGTTCCCTTCGCGGCCTTGGCAGGGTCGGTGGCA
>JAUWBP010000001.1 GCA_030601665.1 Hadesarchaea archaeon
CTTTCCTGAACAAGGAGTATCGGGTGATGGTTGTTTACGCGGTCATCGTGGTGGCACTTTTGGCACTGGCGATAAATCTGCAGACTGCATCGGCTTTTGCGTTTGGAGCATTTTGTTCTGCATTGGCTGGTAACATAGGGATGAGGGTCGCCACCAAGTCGAACGCTCGAACTGCGGAGGCGGCTAGGAGAAGCATCAGAAGGGGGCTGAAGGTTGGGTTCTCGAGCGGCGCGGTAATGGGGATGTGTGTCGTCGGTCTTGGGATTTTGGGCGTGAGCGTCTTATACCACTTGTGGGAAAACCCTACGATCATCGTTGGTTTTGGATTCGGGGCCAGCTCGATAGCGCTTTTCGCGCGGGTCGGTGGCGGAATATATACTAAATCCGCGGATATGGGAGCCGACTTGGTTGGGAAGGTTGAGGCGAGGATACCCGAGGATGATCCAAGAAATCCGGCGGTAATTGCTGACAACGTCGGTGATAACGTCGGCGATGTTGCAGGGATGGGTGCAGATTTGTTTGAATCATACGTTGGCTCCATCATCGCCGCGATGGTGATAGGAGTTGTTGTATATCCTGGAATAACTAACTATGTGGTGCTCCCCCTTGCGCTTGCAGCGGCGGGAATTTTTTGTTCAATCGTTGGGACATTTTTTGTGCGTGTAGGTAAGGGTACAGGAATAAAAACCTTGCATGCCGCGCTCAATAAGGGGGTATTTGGGAGTACTATCCTAATGGCCGTAGTTGCATTTTTCTTGATCTGGTACGCCGTAGGCGTCATGGAGATTTTTTATGCGATGTTAGCCGGCTTGGTTGCGGGAGTTGCGATTGGCCTGTCTGCGGAATATTTTACCGAAGATAGGTTTTCACCGGTGAGATCTATTGTGACATCGTCCCAGACTGGCCCCGCAACAAACATCATCAGCGGGTTCTCGGTAGGCATGCTAAGTACAGTAATCCCGACAATTGCGATATGTACAGCAATCGGGTTGGCCTTCTATTTCGCTGGGTTATATGGGATAGCGATCGCCGCGGTCGGGATGTTGAGCACCCTGGGCATGACGCTTGCTACCGATACTTATGGGCCGGTCGCCGACAATGCTGCGGGAATCGCTGAGATGTCTAGGATGGGGCGAAAGGTGAGGGCGCGCGCTGAGAGGCTGGATGCAGTTGGAAATACAACGGCCGCGATAGGTAAGGGATTTGCAATTGGTTCAGCGGCGCTAACGGCACTCGCGCTGTTTTCAGCATATACCCAGGCGGCGAATATCTCGGCACTGGACATCATTGGTCCAAACGGTTATTTGATTATTATTGGGCTCCTTATAGGGGGTATGCTACCTTTTGTATTCTGTGCGCTTACAATGAGGGCGGTCGGGGAAGGTGCATCATTAATCGTTAAGGAAGTGCGCAGGCAATTTAGACATATCCCTGGGCTCATGCAAGGGCGGGCGAAACCCGATTATAACAAGTGTATCGGAATCAGCACGACGGCTGCTCTAAGGAAAATGGTGGCCCCTGCTGCGCTGGCCGTTGTGACACCCGTGGCTGTTGGATTGCTCCTTGGTCCTGAAGCCTTGGGGGGGCTGCTGATTGGGGCGATAGTTACTGGGCTCCTACTTGCAATTACGTTGGCCAATGCGGGTGGAGCATGGGATAACGCGAAGAAATATATTGAGGCCGGACGCTTCGGAGGCAAGGGCAGCAAGGCCCATGCAGCTTCGGTAATAGGCGATACAGTAGGAGACCCGTTCAAAGACACTTCGGGGCCATCGCTGAACATCCTGATCAAGCTGATGTCTATGGCTGCACTGCTGTTCGTCCCCCTACTATTGAAAGTTTGGGGTGCATAAGATGGTTAACCTCTGGAGAGAAGTGAAGCTCGACCCCAAGGCCCCGCAAGTGGTGAATGTCGTGGATGAGATACCGGACCCCAGCCGAATAAATACGAGTACGACAAAGAAAATGAGGGTATCGGAAAAATTTGGGGTGGAGTGAATGTACAAGATAATAACCGTGCGCGATACTGTGCGGGTGCCTCCCAACCGATTCGGTGAACCCCTCAAGGAGACGATCGTCGACATCTTGAACAAGGACTACGAGGGACTGACCGATAAGGATGTGGGCACGATTTTGGCGATTACTGAGCTCAAGGAGATCAGCATAGGTCGGATAATCATGGGTGACGGGGCAAGCTATCACGACGTCATTTTTGATGCGCTCATCTACAAACCCGAGGCCAACGAGGTGGTGCTTGGTGAGGTGGTCGAAATCGTCGAGTTTGGTGGGTTCGTGCGCTTGGGCCCCATCGATGGTTTGGTGCATGTCTCTCAGGTGATGGACGATTTCGTGGGATATGACAAGAAGAAGGGGGCACTCTACGGAAAAGAGTCGAAGCGAGCGCTGAAAGAGGGGGACAAAGTTCGCGCGCGCGTAGTTTCGGTAAGCGCGCGTCAAGGCACACGAAGTGGGAAGATAGGCCTGACGATGCGCCAGCTTGGACTGGGAAAACTAGAATGGATCAAGGAAGCCCGCAAGGAGGCCAAGGCTTGACTGAGAAGGCCTGCCGTAATTGTAACTTCATTACCGATAAAAGCACCTGCCCGGCGTGCAGCGGGACAACCCTTTCGGGTGATTGGGCAGGATACGTTGTCGTGCTTAAGCCGTATTTGTTTAGCTTGCCGCTAGAACTAAAACAAGAACTACAACAAAAGCAAGTTTCCGAAAAGTTAAGAGAGATATTTAATCAGCACAAGTACACCCTTTCTGAGCAAGCGGAGATTCAACCAACAAATAGTAAAGAATGGAAGATTCTTGATGGGAAAAAAGAATATGCAATTGAAGAAGGTAACGAGCAGCTAAACTTTTATAAACAATATCTTGACCCTAACGATTCTGAAATCGCGAAGCGACTTAACATCACCCAGCCCGGGAAGTACGCGCTGAGGGTTCGGTAGTGTTAGAGTTACCCGAGGAAGTGCGGCAGCTTTTAAAGCGCCCTTTGGGTCAGCTTTTCCCGAATGTCGCCGCGGCGGTCGAGCGCCTGCGGCAGCTTCACCCCTCTAGGCTGATCGCGGTCGGCGATGTCGTGACCGCGGATTTGCTCGAGGCCGGGCTCAGGCCCGATGTGGCAGTCGTCGATATGAAGGTCATGCGTTTACCCGTCGATGAAAAAACCAAGCGGGCGGTGGAGGCTTTTGAGGCAACAGTCGTTCGCGTGAAAAACCAAGCTGGAAGCATCACCCCGGAGCTACGTGAGGCTTTAGAGGCAGCAAAACCTCCCCTGAAGATTGTCGTTGAGGGGGAAGAGGACCTCGCCACCTTGCCAGCCGTGCTCTCGGCACCCCTCGGCTCCGCGGTCGTTTACGGGCAGCCAGGCGAGGGCTTGGTGCTCGTCGAAGTCACCGAGCATAAGCGTCGTGAATTCGAAATGCTACTAAAGCAATTCAAAACTAGTCGGTAATTAAAAGCTATTGTGAGGCAATCTCGAAAAAAATGGAGAGCCGATAAGCGGGGTTAAGGTTTAATTGAACTTCGCACGAGGTGAAAGAGGGTCACGATGAAGGTCGAGATAATCGAGAAGAAAGAAAACCCGCTCTTCAAGCGTACTGAAGTAAAATTCAAAGCTGATCACGCGGGGGGGCCAACCCCAAAGCGCTTGGACGCGCGCGCACAGCTCGCGGCCCAGCTTGGCGTTGCGGAGGAACTCATCGTCATCGAGAAGCTAGCGAGCACTCACGGTCGCCAAGTGGCATCGGGGATCGCCCGTGTTTACAGCTCCCGCGAGCAACTCGAGGGGCTGGAGCCCAAATTTTTGCTCAAGCGTGGCATGCCGAAAGAGGCTAAGGCGGAGGCAAAACCCGAGGAGAAACCGAAGGTCGAAAAGGCGCCCGAGAAAAAAGTAGAGGGACCGAAGGAAGCAAAACCTGAGCAACCGAAAAAGGTGGCCAAGCCCGAGAAATCCGAAGCGGAGAAGGCTGGGGAGACGTCCGAAGGGGCAAAGCCAGAGGAAAAGGCAAAGGAGGCCGTTGAGAGTGGCAAAGAAGGTTAAGGCCTCGAAGGCCAAGCTCTACAAGCTCGAGGGCGAGAAGCTGGAGCGTCTGCGTCCTGCATGCCCGCGCTGCGGCCCTGGGGTCTTCATGGCTGACCACGGGAACCGTTGGGCGTGCGGTAAGTGTGGGTACGCTGATTTCAAGAAGTGAGTTCGATTGTCGCGCCGATAGCCTCGGTTGCGAGTTTTTCTAGCTCGCGCAAGTTTTTGTCGATATCCTTCTCAGCCCGCTGCGAGTCACGATGGAGCTCCTCGATGGTCGCTCGCGCGTGTTTTAGGTCTGACTTATGTTTTTCGATCGAACTTTCTAGCTCCGCCTTTTGCTTAAAAAGTGATGTTTGTTCGCGAGCGCGCGTTTGGATTTCCCTGCGGTCGCAAAGGAGAGTGAGCCGCTCTTTGAGCTTCAGTATCTTTTTTTCATCCAGAAGTCCCCGAGCTAGTTCCATTCGTTTCTTCCGTTCGCGGTCGTCCATGCTTATTTTTCCTTCCTCAAGAAGTTCGATCATTTTTTGCAGCAGTGCATCGGTAGAAGCTATTTTTTTATCCGATGAGAGCACTTCGAGTGGATTCTCGATGCAGAGTTCAAGGACTTTTACCATCTCTCGGTCCATTTGATACTCGCCAGCTCTCACGAGTTTTTCCATCTTCCTAAGGGGCCTGCTTACCCCCGAGATCGCGCTCGATGTGGCATCCTTCACCTGGGCTATCTCACGCTCGATTCGTTCGAGCTCGCGTCCAGACGCGTCCAAGCTCTTGAATTCCTCGCTGTTGATGAGCCGCGCCAGTTGGTCGCTCTCGTTCTCAATCAACTTCTTGAGCATCGTGACCTGATTTTCTAATGATTTCGCATCGGTTCGCATACTCTCAATTCGATGGAGGAGCTCCCTTTGCGATGATATTTTCGAGGAGATCAAATCAAGCGAGCGCATTCCTCCGCGGGTTCCTTCAATGAGGGCGTGAACTTCCCTGACCAATCCATGCAACCGTCGCAGGCGCAGTTCGATCGCGTTCAAGCGAGGTCCGAACAACGCTCGGACATGGCGGCCGTGGGTGGCGATTGCGTCGGTCATGAGGTTCACCATTTTCGTCAGTTTGCCATCGAGTATCGCGAGGTCGTCGGTCGAGAACTCCCCACGCCGCTGGATAGAGGTGATCGCACGGGTCAGCTTTTCAGTGAGGAGCCTCCGGGCCTCGAGTGCCGTCTTGTGCAATCCCGGGTAAGCCTCATCGGTCGGTTTGGCATCAGAAAGGGTTTTCAATTCCTTTAAAAGTGCCGCCCGTTCCTCAGACAGCCTGTCCAGCATGATATTTAATGTGGATTGAGCCTCTGCGAGCTTCTCCCGCTTGAGCTTGTTTACTCGTTCCTCAAGAGAATCTACAGATAATTTTTCAACTTGAGGTTCAGGTGGTTTTGGTTTTTTGCCGAAGATTTTGCGGAGGAACATCGGCTCGCCAACCATACATAATTAAGCTGTTGTTTAAATGTTCGGCGTAGCCACAACAAAACTGTTGATTAAATCACATGCACTGAAGACGCTTTAAATGCAGCATAAACTCCGGAGCCGATCCCCAACTTCATGTCTAGAAAAGATCTCTTGGTGATAATTACCACCAGCTCGCGTCCAACATCTACTTTTAACCTCACAGTTGTTCCTCGGTCGGAGATCTCAGTTATCTTACCTTGCAGCATGTTTCTCCCGCTTGATTTGATTGGTCTTTTTGATAGAAGGATGTCTTCAGGACGGATGCAGACTTTAACTTTACCTTCTTTTTGCGTTACCGCTTCGATTAATGCATTTCCGATATCTATCCTAGCGAGGCCTTCCTTTAGTTCCGATTTCCCTGAAAAGATGTTTTCAACTCCGACAAATTTTGCGACGAACTCCCATTTTGGTTTTCGGAATATTTCGTCTGGCGCTCCAACTTGAATGAGTTTTCCATCGCTCAAGACACCTATCCTGTCACCCAATAGAATTGCTTCGACATGATCATGAGTGACGTGAATCGTGGTGACACCAGACCTCTCGTGGAGGTCTTTTAACTCCTTCCTCAACCTTTCCTGCGTTTGCGCATCCAAAGCGCTCAATGGTTCGTCCAAGAGTAGCACGTCTGGGTCAAGCACAATCGCCCTAGCTAGAGCTACCTTCTGCTGTTCCCCTCCGCTTAAGGTTTTTGGCAATCTTTTGGACAGGTGAGTGAGACCGAGCAAATTCATAGTGTGCCGTATCTTTTTATTGGTTTCAGATTTCGGAATTTTTTTCAACCTTAACCCGAACTCCACATTCTCTCCAACGTTTAGATGAGGGAACAACGAATAGTCTTGGTACACGAAACCCACTTTCCTTTGTTCAGGAGGGAGGTCTGTTATGTTTTTATCATTTATCCAGATCTCACCTAGGTCGGGACGGTGAAACCCAGCGATTAACTCGAGCATAAGGGTTTTTCCCGCCCCCGTTGGACCCAGCACGGTGAAGTACTCCCGTTCTTTGACATCTAAATTTATGTTCGTCAGCGAAAAATCGGCCCATTTTTTCGATAAATCCCTAATGCTCAGCATACAACCGCCCCTGTAGATATTTTAGGCCAACGAATACCGATAAGGTGATCAAGAGAAGTATTACCGCGACGCGCATTCCTTCATAAAGCCCTAGGCTGTAAAATCTGCTCCAAATCATCCCTGGGGCAACCATAGGGTAAAATCCAACAAGCATGATCACCGCCGCGAACTCGCTTATCGCACGCGCCCAACTCATTATCGCCCCGCTGAATATCTGGGGAAATGCGAGCGGAAATGCCACTTTTCGGAAGGCTTCCCATTCCGTAGCGCCTAGGGACCGTGCTACCTTTTCTAGGCGGGGGTCGACGCTTTGAAACCCCTCCCTAGCGGAGTTGATGAGGAATGGTGCGGAGACGAATATCATTGCGACAACAATTCCAGGTAGCGCGCCTTCAAACCTAAGAAAAGGTGAAACTGGCCCGCCAATTAATCCGCTTAATCCAAAAACTGTCAACAACATGATGCCGGCAACAACGTGAGGTATCGCCATGGGAAGGTCTATTATTCCTTCGATGAGCGCTTTTCCTCGAAAGTTCTTCCTCGCTAACAAATAAGCTAGGGGGACGCCGAACACGAACGTCACCAGCACTGCAAGGAACGCCGAGAAACAGCTCAGCCCCACCGCTTTCAGAACCGCTTGGTCGGTGATGGCACTGAGAAATCCAGTCAGGTCAAATGCAAATTGTTTTAAAAAAATATTGGCTATTGGAAGGGCAAGAACAGCTACAATAAGGATCCCAAGCGCGATGAATAAGGCGGTTATTCTCTCAATCTTCACTGTATCACCAATGGTTGAAGATTTTCTGGCAGTTTATCAACATCGCTCGCCACGGCGGGGATTATCGGCGGCTGACCCCAATTCTCAAAAACCTCCCACCCATACTCAGTTATTAATAATGTTATGAACTCGATTGCCAAATTCTCATTCGGCGCATTCTTGGGTATGGTTATCCCATAGACGATAGGTTTGGCGGTAAACATTTTTTCGTTCGCAAGCCGCACCTTAACTTGTTTATAGATGTTTTCGTAGTCTATGCTGGCTAGATTGATTCCATCGGGGAGCTCTACAAATCCAAATCCACGTTGGACCGCGACGCTTCTGTATTCAAATGCGTAATCGATGCTTTGTACTTCCAACTTGACAAGTAGGCTTACTGACTTATCTGAAATCTCCAGCTTATTGGTATTTGGATCCAAGTCCTCTGGCACCTTTATTAGATAATTGTCGTTTCCCTCAATCGCCTCGATGTTGGTGTTGGCCACGATTAAATCATCAAAAATCGTGGAGTTATCATAGCGAATTTCTGCAAGCTGAAAAACCATTGCCGTGCGATAGCCGCAGGGATCAAGGTTAGGGTTGCCAAATCCAAACTTCACGCCAGTTCTATTGAGGATTTCATACCAATTGTTCTCGTTGATCTCATCTGCATAATCGCTCTCGGTGGTATAGGTGAGCACCATTTCGTTACGTGCAAACTGGATATACCAATCCGCGTACTCGGGGAACATCATCATAGGGATTAGCGAGTAGTCCGCCGAGGCGAGGATGTCCGCAGCTTTATGAAGTTCAGTTATCTGCATAATGGCGTCCACACTGCCATGGGATTCAAGTTGCACGTCTACATCATGAGAGCTTTCGAATTGTTTTTCAATTTCCTCAAAGGGTACCGTAAGGCTACCAGCGTGGGAAATCTTCAGCACGCGTTTCCCCCCTATGGAAAATACGAGTACACCCAAGACGACGGCTATCGTTACCAGAGCGATAATGGTTTTTTCTGTGCCGATACTTTTCATACTCATATTTCCCCTTTAGTTAACTAACATGCTTAAAAATTTTCTTTTTGTTAATCATTAAAGGTTATCAAACGAAAACGTTTTTCCTACTGTCCCGCACGCAAACTTATAAGCGCAGTCACCCACATTTTCTTGCAACAAAAGGAGTTGAAGAAGTGTATAGACCCAGAGAGCAAACGGGACCACCTGCACCGGTGAACGTTGGCGATACCCACGACGTGAAGATTGAATCGAAGGGCAAAGGCGGAGATGGGATCGCCCGCATTCAGGGCTTCGTGGTCTTTGTACCGGGCGCGAATCCCGGGGATGAAATAAAGGTCCGCATCAGTGCGGTGCGGCAAAGGTTTGCGACAGCTGAAGTTGTTACGGAGTAAGCTCATTTTTACTCTGGACTTTGGCAACCTCGCTTGGCTTAGCGGTAGCTATTTCAGGTTAATTGCTTAAGAGCTGGCAAGAGAAATTGTTCGAGGTTCAAGGATGTTGTGTTTGGGCATCGAGGGCACTGCGCACACGCTTGGCGTGGGCATCGTGGACTCGCGAGGGAAGGTGTTCGCGAATGCTTCAAGGACTTATGTGCCAGCGAAGGGGGGCATTCATCCTCGGGAGGCGGCGCAGTTTCATGCCGCCAACGCGCGCGTGGTTCTAGATGAGGCATTAAAAGCCGCGAGGGTAGCTATCGAAGATGTCGATCTCCTGGCATTTTCGGCTGGTCCGGGCCTTGGCCCCTGTTTACGTACAGCGGCAACAGCGGCGAGGGCACTGGCGAGCTGGCTCGATGTCCCAATCATCTCAGTTAACCACTGCATCGCGCATGTCGAGATCGGCTGTTTAACCGAGCGAGCTAAAGATCCCGTGACGCTTTACGTGAGCGGGGGCAACACCCAAGTCATAGCTTTCGACGCCGGTCGCTACCGCGTTTTCGGCGAAACCCTTGATATCCCGGTGGGCAACTGCTTTGATGTCTTCGGTCGAGAGGTTGGGCTTCCTCACCCCGGCGGGCCCACCGTTGAGCGATTTGCGCGAGAGGGAAAGCGCTATATCCCGCTGCCCTGCGTGGTCAAGGGGATGGACCTATCGTTCTCAGGGTTGATGACCGAAGCCGTGCGAAAACATCGCGCTGGCGCCGATTTACACGACCTCTGCTACAGCCTCCAGGAAACTGCTTTCGCAGCGCTTGTTGAGGTAACGGAACGAGCGGTCGCACATACAGAGAAAAAAGAGGTTATGCTCACGGGTGGGGTTGCGGCAAATAAAAGGTTAGGGGAGATGTTGAAATTAATGGCAAAAGAACATGGGGCGAAATTCTTTGTGCCCCCGATGGAACTTTGCGCAGATAATGGAGCCATGATAAGTTGGACGGGCATTTTGGCATACAAACATGGGCGCAGACAAAAGCTCAGGGAAGCTGGGGTAAAACAACGTTGGCGAACCGATCAAGTCGACATCCCTTGGAGGACTGGTTAAATGTTGATGAAGAAAGGAGCTGAGGCCAACCTCTACCTCGAGCCATTCGCGCGGGTGCTCCATCGCGCGGGCGAGGGCAAAGTCGTGGTCAAACATCGAATTTCCAAGCGCTACCGAATTCTCGAGATCGATAAACAGCTCCGGGAGTCAAGAACTACGCTCGAGTCGAAACTTTTTGCGGATGCCAAGCGAGCCGGGGTACCAACACCACTCGTCTACGAGGTCGACCGGACGGCCATGCGCATAGTGATGGAGTTCATCGATGGCAGGCAGGTGAAGCTCGTGCTGGACAAATTGAAACCCAAAACGAGACGGAAGCTCTGTGAGCTCATAGGTAGACAAGTAGCCCGCTTGCACCGCGCCGGCATTGTGCACGGAGATCTCACGACCTCAAACATGATCTTAACACGTGAGGGCAAGGTTTACTTCGTCGACTTTGGGCTGGGTGAATACAATCCCTCGCTCGAAGCTCGCGGCGTTGATTTACATTTGCTTAGGCGCGCCCTTCAAAGTATCCATTTTCGTATCACCGACGAGGCTTACCGCGCGGTTTTAGCCGGTTACAAGCGAGAATTCGGCGAGGGGGCAAACAAGGTGATCAAGCGGGTTGAAGAAATCAAGCGCCGCGGGCGTTACGTGCCCAAGGAGGAGCGGGCATGACACTGATCTTCGTCACGGGCAACCGTCACAAGGTCGAGGAGGTGAGCGAGCTAGCGGGGCGCCACGGCATTGAGCTCGAGCACCGCGACACGTCCTACATCGAGATCCAAGCGGACGAGCTCGAGCAAGTGGTTCGCCCGGGCGTCCAGCAAGCATGCGCCCTGCTCAGGCAACCCTGTTTCGCTGAGGACGCCGGGCTCTTCATCGAGGTTCTGCACGGTTTCCCGGGCCCCTACTCCAACTTCATCCTCCGAACCTTGGGCAACCGAGGTTTGCTGAAGCTGATGAGTGGTGAAAAAGATCGGCGGGCCGAGTTCAGGTCAGCCGTCGGATACTGCGAGCCCGGGGAGAAGCCCGAGGTCTTCACGGGGAAAGTCGAGGGAACCATCGCGCTCGAGGCCAAGGGCACACAAGGATTTGGATTTGACCCAATTTTCGTACCGAGCGAGGGAGATGGGCGAACGTTCGCCGAGATATCGACAGGCGAGAAGAACTGCTTCTCCCACCGAGCTCGGGCAATCGAAGCATTTTTCAGATGGTATCAACAAAAGGAAAAGGTCAGTGGGTGAACGAATGGCGAGCGAGCGAAGGAAACGTGCGGGCGCAAGGCTGAGCGAGCTATCTTCGCGCGAGGTGGAGGATCTCGTGGTGAAGCTTGCGAAGGAGGGCACCCCTCCGAGCCTAATAGGCATAATCCTGCGCGACCAGCATGCGGTTCCCAGCATCAATGAGGCGACGGGGAAGAGTGTGAAGCAGATTTTTGATGCCAACGACATAAAACCCGAGTTGCCCGAGGATCTCATAAATAAAATTCGCAAGGCGGTGTCCCTGTACAGCCACCTTGACCGCAACCCGAAGGATTTCGGGAGCAAGCGCGCGCTGGAAGTGATCGAGGCCGAGATCAACAAGCTGGCCAAGTACTACAAGCAAAAAGGGGGTTTGCCACCCAACTGGCGGTACGACCGCGAGCGAGCAGCCCTCTTGGTGCGAGCATAAGACAACAGATTTCTCTCATTTTTTACAATAACCCGCGACAAGCGTTAATAGCTCCGATTGTAATAGGCTAAAAGAAAGCCATAAATTCACGGGAGGTTCTAGCATGGGTCGTGCTGAAATCCGGAGGTTCCAGCAAGCAGCCGAGGAGGTAGTTTCATTCCTCAAGCCGAGACTGGGCGGTGATACCCGCGCCAAGATTATTTCCCACACGGATGCAGACGGGATAGCCGGAGCAGCGATCTTCGCGAGATGTCTTTACACGTATAACGTCTCTTTCAACGTCAAGTTCACACGTCCGTTAAAGCCGGACGAGGTGGCCGAGCTCGGGAAGGAAGGCCACGACCTCTTCGTGTTCATCGACCAAGGGAGCGGCCAGATCGAGGCGATCCACAAGTTCATCCTCAGCCAAAAGCGCGATGTCGTCGTGATCGACCATCACCCGGGGGAGTTCCCCGAGCACCCCAACTTAGCTTACTTGAACCCTCACGCGTGCGGGCTCAACGGCGCGAAGGATGTGAGCGCCAGCGGGGCCGTTTATTCCATCGTCGAGCACATAGACCGAAGCTTTAGACCGCTCGTGGGGCTCGCGGTCGCAGGGGCGATCGGTGACCGCCAGGAATTCTTCTCGGGGTTCACGGGAGTCAATGACACCTTGGTAAAGCGGGCGATTGATTTGGGTTTCTTGCGCGTGGGCGAGGGGCTGAGACTTATCGGGCGCACCCTGAGCCCAGTGGTGGAATGCCTCAGGCTTACAACGAGGCCCTACATCTCCGGGATCTCCGGAAACCCATCGGCATGTCGTTCTCTTGTCGACACACTCGGCCTCTCGCCATCTAGTACTTTGGTCGAGCTAGGCTCGGAGACGGAGCGGAGGCTGCGGGATGCTCTCTTCGCCCGAGTTGGTTCCCTAGCGACCAGTGAGGAGTTCTGCCACACGCTTTGGGGGACAACCTATAGCCTGACCACGGAAGACCTTGTCGGCCCTCGCGACCTCAGGGAGTACGTGGCGGTGCTCGACGCGTGCAGAGACCTCCAAAAGTCGGAGGTCGGCTTCGCCGTGGCGGTGGGCGACCGGACGGCACAGACCGAGGCGCTGGCCCTCCTGAACAGCCGTCAGGAACAAATGCTGGAGGCGTTAGGATGGTTCGTCTCCCACCCCGACACCTTCAAGCTCACGCCAAGCTTGAGGTACATCTACTTCGGCAGTGCAGTGAATTCAGCAATGGTGGGTGAGGTGCTCTCGCTCGCAATGGAATCGGGGTTGGTCACAACGGATCGCCCGATTGTCGGCATCGCGGACGCCGGCGCGGAGGAGTTGAAGATTTCGGCTCGAAGTACACCCGGCTTGGCGATGCTGGGAATAAATGTTGGGCGGGCCTTGGCGATGGCTGCAGGGATAGTGGGAGGTAAGGGCGGGGGCCACGATGTGGCGGCTGCAGCCCGAATACCGCGGGAACGGATGAACGAATTTTTAGCCCAGCTGGATCAACTGCTCTCGGGAGGCGACAGATGAGCTACGAAGAGCAGGTCCAACAGCTCTTCAGAACGGACCCCGGCTTCGCGAGTACAGTGAGACTGCTCGAGAAGCTGAATAAGCTCAAGCATCCCCGCGTGCTCAATTTCTCGCATCACGACCTCGATGGAATTACAAGCGCCTTCATCGTTCGGCGGCTGCTCGAGCGCTATCTGGACGCGGAGGTCGTGACAAAGCTCCCCCCATACTTCAAATTGTCAGAGGAGTCGCTCCGGGAAACTTTGGAGGGCGAAGGTCGTTTTGATTTACTTTTGCTTACGGACAAGGGAACGTTTGGATACTACGATGATTTTCTGAAGTGCATCGAGCGAGTTTTGATTTTAGATCATCATCCACACGATGGCAGACCCAAGCGATGTACCGTGCTCAATCCATCGATCGATCGTCCAGTGCCCGCCGCGGCATCCTTGCTCTGCCATATGCTCACTACCAAGCTTGGCTCAACTGACGATTATGACGACTTCGCGGCGCTCCTTGGCTGTCGGGGTGATTTCGCGTTTGACCCCGTGCAAAAGACCTCCGTGGACTTCGTTAGGCCATTCATCGAGCGAGCAAGGGAGAAGTTCCCGCATGCGTTTGAGATCAAGCTGGAGCGTTCGACGATGTTCGACTTGCTTGACGTGAACCGTACTGTGCTCATAAATCAAATTGGGGAGGTATTACACGCGGGCTGTTTGGCACACCTCTACAACCAAACCTTGGGCATCGATATGCACTACGGCCCGGAGCTCGTCTTCAATTTCTTACTCGAGCTGGTGAAGCGGGAAGATAGGCCGGCCGATTTTCGCACGATCGCAGATGTGTTGGGGCGCATGCCGAAGGGCCAAATGTTATCTCGGGTGTTCGAACAATACAAATCGGATTGGAACATGCTCAACAGGCGAGCTAAAAACACGGTGTTTTTGGATGAGGTTCTTGGCGTGGGGATTTACATGCTGTTCGCCGAGGAGGCGCCGGCGATGCGGGCGACGCCGTTTCCGGCAATTCTCCCCTTTGTTGCTTCAAAGCGTTTGGACGAGCTGAAGCTGGCGGGTGGCCACCTCCACGTGATGTTGACCATCTTCTGCCCGAAGGAACGAGGGGTCCACATTTCGATGCGCGGGGGCGGTGGGATGCTCGACTGTGGGATGATGTGCTTCCAACTGGCGAGTCATCTGCGAGAGCTATACCCGGAGCAGGAGGGCATAGGGGGTGGAGGGCACGACCGCGCAGCCGAGTGCGTGGTCGACAAGCCCGTGCCGATGTACGCGGTGATGCATGGGCTGCTGGCGCTTGTGCAGGAGATGAGTAGAATAGCCAAGGCGCTCAAGAGCGGCGAGGTGACGCAAGAAGATGCTGAAAAGGCGAGGTTGCTTGGACTGGACCGCAATTTGAAAGTTGACTCAGTTTTGTAACTACACTTGATTTCTTCTCCCATTGACCAAGTTTTAAGAGCCTGGGCGAAAGATGATTTGGGAATCATATGACATTGGAGCAGAGCGAGTACCAGAAGTTGGTGGAGCGAATAATCGAGCTTTTCGAGCGTCACCGCGGAGACCCGAGTGCGCGTGAGGCCATTCTCTCGGAGCTGAGAACCCTCTACAAAAAAATCCCGATTTATCCCGGGATCATCACCGAACTGTTGCCGAAGGTCGTCCAATCGACCGAGCTGGATAAGCTGAAAGAGGGGGAGGAAGTGGCGTTCGTTTTGAGGGATGGGTGCACGGTATCGGGGAAGGTAGCGGAAATCGGTCCGAGTGAGATAAAACTTGACGAGGGCAGGCGATTAGATATCAGCAGCTTGGCCGAGAAGGTTTCGGTGCGAAGAGAAGACGTGCGGGAGGCAAAGGTCATCTCGCGCGTCGTGCTCGAGAAGGAATGGCCGAGCTTGGATTTCGAAGAGGAGTGAGGTGCCCGTTTGCCTGAACTCAAACTCAAGCGCGGCGATGTGGTAATGCTCGAAGGGCAGCTCAGCCTCGAAGTGAGAGAAGGTGAGGTGTTGATAAGCGGCGGACTCCGTGGGAAGGGGAGCCGGACCGTCATACCTCGTGCGAAGTCGGTGCCCCTTGAAGCTGAAGGAGATGCACTCGTTGCATACACGCTTGGGCGGGACGGGAAGGTCGAGCAGCTATCGAAGCGGACTATTCCTCGCGAATGGGATGCGCTCATCTCGGAGGTCATCCAGCAAAGGCCCAAAAAAATATTAGTGATGGGAAGCGTCGATGTCGGCAAGAGCTTCTTCACAACCTACTTAGCAAACACCATGCTTAGGCATGGGCTTCGGCCGGGGGCGATTGATAGCGACGTGGGGCAATCTGATGTCGGCCCTCCGACGACGATGGGGCTGGGAATCTTTGAGCAGCCCGTTGCCCAGCTCTACGAGGTCCCACTCTCGAGCGCTTACTTCGTGGGCTCGATGTCTCCCTCAGAGCACATGCTTGAGTTCGTCGTAGGGGTGAAATGGTTGGTTGAACACGGTTTGAAGAAGGCGGACTCGGTAATCGTTAACACCCCAGGCTGGATTTTCGGTGGCCCTGGTCGATCTCTTCAGCTTTATACATTGGAGACGATTGACCCAGATATCGTAGTCGCTATCCAGCGCGAGGGGGAGCTCGAGCATCTGCTATCGAGCGTTCCTCAAGCGAGGGTAAGGCGGCTACCGGTTTCGAAGAAGGTCAGATCCCGCTCCTCCACAGAGCGCGCGTCACTGCGGGCGATGATGCTTGGGAAGTGCTTTGAGGATGCTGGCAAGCTTGTCCTAAACTTGCGGAAGGTAAGACTCCAGCGCTGCTACCTCCACACGGGCAGGCCCATCGATGTTGGAACGCTTGGGGTGAAGGCGCAAATAACCCACGCGGAGCAGATGCCTGAGGGATTGTTAATCGTCACGAAAAGGAGAATGGATAAGGGTGCAATTCAGGAGCTTGAGGCGAGGTTCGGGCGCGTGAGGACCATAATCCAAGGCAGTGAGCGAAACATAATGGTGGGATTGACAAACGATGCAAATGAGCTACTGGGCATGGGGATAATAGAGCGAATAGACTACGAACGGGGTCGGATGGTGGTGCTCACACCCGTCAAAAATGCGGACGAGGTCGCTGGCGTGCAGTTTGGCTCGATGCGGATAAAGCCGGACGGCGAGGAAATCGGCACCGTAAGGCAAGGCACATTTTGAGGTTCCATTGTGAAAATGCGAGCAAATGTTGTTTGTGGTTATAAAAAGCAAGAAGCTGCCAAAGCGATTGCCGCAGCGCTCCAGCCGGATAACCTCCAGGCCCCAAAAGGGGTTCGGGTGAGGACGAAGGTGGATATCGCGCGCGTAACTACCTTGGTGGAGTTGGATGGTAGAATTGAGACGCTTTTGGCGACGCTCGACGATTTACTAGCGTGCACTTCTACCGCTGAGGACGTCCTATAGTTGCTCATTTCTGACCTATTTTTTCGATCCCCATGTATGGTACCAATGCGGGCGGAACTAGGATTGAGCCATCTCTCTGCTGATAGTTTTCTAGGATGGATATCAAAACCCGTTCAGTGGCCACTAGTGTGCTATTTATAGTGTGAACAAATTTTGAAGGTTCACCTGATTTGTCTCTATATCTTATGTTTGATCTGATGCCTTGGTATGAAGTGCAATTGCTACATGATGCTGCCTCTCGATATTTTCCCTGACCTGGTAGCCAAGTTTCAAGGTCATATTTTTTCGCCGCTACTGTTCCCAAGTCACCGCTGCAGACGTTTACTATTCTGTAAGGCAACCCGAGTTTTTGGGATATCTCTTCAGCGTTGGTAATCAATTCCTCGTGCCTCTTCCATGAGTCCTCAGGTTTACAGAAGATGAATTGCTCGACTTTCTCAAACTGATGAACCCGAAATATCCCTTTTGTGTCTCTGCCATGTGTTCCGGCCTCCTTCCTAAAACAGGGGCTCACCCCACCATACTTAAGCGGCAAGCTCTTTCCATCCAGTATTTCATCCATGTGTAATGCCAGCAGCGCGTGTTCAGAAGTAGCAAGCATGTAGAGGTCTTCTCCTTCGATTTTGTAGATGGTATCCTCGAAATCGGATAGAGCGACTGCCCCCTCGAGTGGTTTCCTTTTTAGCATGTAAGGCGGCTGAAATAGGGCAAACCCTTTTTTTGCAATAAAATCGAGTGCAAATTTTATCATGGCATAGTTTAACTGAACAAGTTCACCCTTTAGATAATAGAACCTCGCGCCCGCTACCCTAGCAGCTCGCTCAAGGTCGACTAGATCGAGGTTCAATGCGAGATCGATGTGGTCTTTTGGTTTGAAGTCAAATTTAGGTATCTCGCCCCACCTTCTTATTTCAACGTTGTCGTTTTCGTCCTTGCCTACGGGTACTGACTCGTGCATTAGATTTGGCAGATTGAGGAGTATATGATTAATTGTTTTCCTATAGTCTTGCACTTTTTGTTCGAGACGTTTTATTTTTAACGGGATTTCTTTCGCTTCTTTAGTTTTCTCCGTTACATCTTTGTTCTCTTTTTTAAGCCTTGCTATTTCCGCGGTGATTTTATTGCGCATTTCCCTCAATTTGTTTGTTTCTAGTGTCAACTTTCTCCAATTTTTATCGTATTCCAGTAGATCGTCGACCCACTTTACTTTGGCTAGATCTCTCCGCTTGATCAAATCTGCTTTTACGAGGGCCGGATTTTTGCGCACAAATTTAAGATCGAGCATTACCAAACCTCATTGAATAAATTTACTCCTAATCTAAAAATCTTTGCAACTTCCATTTTAGCAAAAATTCTACAATCTCTTTTTTTAAAACTAACTATTTAAGTTCGTTGAGAGAGAAGGGCACTGAAAATGGTTTATAATCAATAAAGGTTGGGTTATGGAAGAGAAAAAGCGAGCTGTGAAGAGGTCTTGGCGGGAGAAGGGGTGGCACGACATCGTCGCCCCGCCCATGTTTGGCAGCGCCAAGATAGGTGAGACCCTCGCATCCGACCCGAGCCAGCTCCCCGGGCGGGTCTTTGAGACCACGCTGGGCGACCTCATCGAGGACTTCTCAAAGGCTCACGTCAAGCTGTACTTTCAGGTAAAGGGCGTCGAGGAGGGTCGCGCTCTCACCAGTTTCATAGGTCACGACATGGCCCGCGATTACATCCGGAGCCAGATCCGACGGCGGGCGACGCGCATCAGCGACATCTCGACCGTGACGACCCAGGACGGCCACAGGCTTCGGGTCAGCTCAATCGTCACAACGCTCCGCCGTGTCCAGAGTTCGCAGCTCGAGGCGATTCGCAAGGACATGCAGAAGGTGATCAAGGCCCGTGCCGGGGAGCGGACGTTCGACCAGTTCGTGCAGGAGGTCGTGTTGGGAAAGCTCTCGTCTGACATCTATAAGGCTGCCAAGCATTACTGCCCGGTGAAGCGGGTCGAGGTCTGGAAGACGAAGGTGCTGGCCGGGCCCACGTAATTGGCGATTTTAATGGGCAAGCTCTTCGGTACCTCGGGCGTTCGAGGCGTTGTAAGTAAGGAGGTAACCCCGGAGCTCGCGCTCGACCTCGGGCTGGCTCTCGCGACCCACCTGGGCGGCGAGGGCAGTGTCGTCCTTGGCAAGGATCCTCGCACCTCAAGCGACATGCTCGAGAGTTGTTTGATATCGGGCTTGCTCTCTGGGGGCTGCGACGTCAAGCGCCTCGGCATCGTCCCCACGCCAGCCGTAAGTTTTGCAGTTCGCCGCCTTAACGCAAAAGCCGGCGTTATGATTACGGCATCGCACAACCCGCCCGAGTACAATGGAATCAAATTCTGGGGCTCTGATGGGATCGCATACACGCCCGAGCAGGAAGGGGCGATTGAGAGAATTTACTTCGACAAGCGGATGAAGCCCGCCGCCTGGGATAGGATAGGCAAGGTCGGGGCGGTCGACATCCTGCCGAGCTACATCGACGAGCTCGTGGGTGTCGTCAAGCTGAAGCGGGGTTACAAGGTCGTGGTCGACTGCGGCAATGGGGCAGGTTCCTTGGTAACGCCCTACTTGCTCCGAAAACTGGGTTGCGAGGTGGTGACCCTGAACTCGCAGCTCGATGGGTTCTTCCCCGGCCGCGGTCTCGAGCCCTCACCCGAGAACTTGGGGGAGCTCTGCAACGTAGTCAAATCTCTTGGGGCTGACATCGGCCTTGCACACGATGGTGATGCTGATCGGATAGCCGCGGTCGATGAGAAGGGCAGGGTAGCGGAGCCCGACAAGCTATTGGCGCTGATATCGGCGCACCAGGTGAGGAAAAAAGGCGATATCGTGGTGACCACCGTCGATGCTTCAGGTACCGTCGACGAGTACGTTGGTGTGAAAAAAGGCAAGGTGATTCGAACGAAGGTTGGTGATGCCAGCGTGGCGGCGGAGGTCAGAAAGCGGGGCGCGATTTTCGGTGGAGAGCCATGCGGCGCGTGGATATTTCCGGAAGTCCATCTTGTGCCGGATGGACCGCTCGCTGCAACCAAAATCCTAGAATTGCTTGACTTGACGGGAAGACAACTTTTTGAGCTACTCGATGAACTCCCTGAGCACCAAACTGTGAGGAAAAAAGTAGCATGTTCAAATGAAAAAAAAGCGGCAACGATGAAAGAATTCAAGGAGAGGTTGAGAAAGGAGTTCAAAGGGATTAGCGATGTATTGACCATCGATGGCATCAGATTTTCTTTTAGAGATGGTAGCTGGGCCCTCGTCAGACCATCGGGGACGGAGCCCTACATCCGGGTAACCGCTGGAGGAAAAAGGGAAAAAAGTGTGGAAAAAGTTGCTGGAAAAGCCACTAAGATTTTGAAATCTTTAGTCTAAGGAACCTTTTTTACGGCATTTTTCGCGGGAATCAGATATAATACGTACTCACTCCTGCAGTTTTTATTAGGCTAGCTCCCAACTTTAATTGGGATTACATGAAGGCGGTTATCCTAGCTGCTGGACTAGGAACGCGAATGCGGCCGTTAACTTTCACGAAGCCGAAATTCCTGCTCCCGGTAGCTGGAAAGCCTGCCCTCGATCACGTGCTCCTCCTGCTGAAGAATGTGGGCATCGACGAAATTGCGATGGTTGTGGGGTACGGAAGGGAGCAGATCGTCGAACGCTACGGCGATGGTTCTAGGCTCGGCGTAAAGTTGCGATATCTCTATCAAAAGAAGTTGCTTGGCACCGCGAATGCCGTTTCGCTTGTCGAGGACTTCGTCGGTGGGGATAGATTCCTCGTGATGAACGGCGACACCCTCGTTGATCAGGAGTCTTTGGACACACTCCTGAAGCGCTACGAGGAGGTTGGCTCGAGCAAGGATTTCGGCGGCATCATGGCTACGATTGAGGTCGAGGAGCCAGAGCAGTTCGGGATAGTTTTTCTGAAGGGAAGAAAGGTCAGCGAGATAGTCGAGAAGCCGAAGCGGATCAAGAGCAGGTTAGCGAATGCTGGCATATACATCTTCGACCCCACGATTTTTGAGTCGATCAAGCGAACGAAGAAATCTAAGCGGGGGGAGTACGAGTTGACCACGTCGATGAAAATTTTTATCAACAGCGGCAAGGCGATTTACACCTCACCGCTCAATTTATGGGCTGATATCGGCAGGCCCTGGGACCTGTTGGTGGCCAACGAGTATTTCTTGCGGGGGCAGCGCGGCGAGGTCCACGGCGAGGTCGAGGTAGGCGCTTATATCGAGGATAACGTTTACGTTGGTAAGAGTTCGCGCATTCGCTCGGGCTCCTACATCTTAGGGCCAACCTACATCGGCAAGGATTGCGACATCGGGCCAAATTGCTTCATTAGGCCGTGTACGAGCATAGGCGACGATGTCAGGATAGGCAACGCGGTGGAGGTGAAGAACAGCATCATCATGGATCATACAAACATCGGGCACCTCTCTTACGTGGGTGACAGCGTCATAGGCAGTAACTGTAACCTCGGGGCGGGGACGACCATCGCGAACCTGCGCTTAGACGAGAAGCCCGTCAAGATGGAGGTTGGCGGCAGGGTAATTAGCAGCGGCAGGCGAAAGTTGGGCACAATAATCGCCGACAACGTCAGGACCGGCGTCAACTGCACGATAAACGTCGGCGTAAAGATAGGTCCGGATTCAGCGGTCGGACCCGGGGCGGTCGTTTACAAGGACGTTTCACCTAACACGATGGTATTCGTGAAGCCCGTCATGGTGGAAAGAGAGTGGAAACCTGAGTAGGTCTTGACATGAGCAAGCATACCCGCAAAGAACTTCGGAGGCACTACCCGAACCTAGCTGGAGAATGGGGCGGGGTAGGGACGGTCAGAATAGACGCTGTGCGGACAAGCCTCAAGGAAGCGGAGAAGGTAGTGCACAGCGTGCAGGGTTACAAGCCCACCATTATCGACTTCATCCGACGTTGCGAGAACGACGACCAAGCGCTGGGAATAATTAATTTTCTAGAGGGGCGGGGAGAGATTAAGTCAGGCTATGCTCGGAGGTTGCGCATCCAATTAGCTGAGCGGGGGCTCCGGAGCTTCGGCAAACGAAGGAAGCCCGGCTGCTATGGGTGCGGCGAGACGGGTTGAGGATGCTTGAGTTAGGACTCGTCGGCAAGCCCAATACCGGCAAGACCACTTTTTTCAACGCGGCAACGTTAGCGAACGCCCCTGTTGCAGGCTACCCTTTCACCACCATCGACGCGAACGTGGGGGTCACCTACGTGCGAAGCCCGTGCCCCTGCCGCGAACTCGAGGTGACGTGCAACCCTCAAAACTCGAAGTGCGTTGATGGGATCAGATATGTGCCTATCCGGATGATTGATGTCGCGGGTTTAGTCGAGGGAGCCCACATGGGGCGGGGCTTGGGCAATCGCTTCCTAGACAACCTTCGGATGGCGGGCGCGCTCGTCCACATCATCGATGCAGCTGGGGCAACCGATGCGGAGGGCAAACCCTGCCCGCCCGGCACCCACGATCCGGTTCAAGACATAGATTTCCTCGAGATTGAAATCGCGGCGTGGTTGCGGGGCCTGCTCGTGAAGGACTGGCCCAAGTTCGCGCGAAGGGCGAAGTACGAGGAGCTCGACTTGGTCAAGGAGATAGCCGTGCGCTTGAGCGGGCTGGGCATAAAGGAAAATCACGTTGCCCAAGCTTTCCAGGAGGCTGGGGTCGATCGCTCGGATCCAGAGAGATGGTCAGACGACGACTTGCTCCGCTTCGTGGCAGAGGTTCGAAAGGCAAGCAAGCCCATCATGATCGCTGCGAACAAAGCCGATGTGCCGGCGGCCGAGCCGAACATCGAGCGTTTGCGCCAGCGGGGGTACCTCGTGGTTCCGACCTGCTCCGAGGCCGAGCTCATCCTTCGGCGCGCGAGCGAGAAGGGACTCGTGCAGTACGAGCCAAGCAGCAGTGGTTTCGAGATCCTCAAGCCGGAATCTCTGAACGAGCAGCAGCGCAAGGCGCTCGAGATGATCCACGTGCTGTTGGAGAAGTGGGGTTCGACGGGTATCCAGCAGGTGGTGGATAAGGTGATTTATGAGCTCCTGAATCTGATCGTAGTTTACCCCGTCGATGATGAACACAAGCTTACGGACAAGAAGGGCAACGTGCTCCCCGACGCCTACCTCGTCCCCAAAGGCGCGACCGCTCGCGAGTTCGCGTACCTCATTCACACTGACCTCGGTGAGTCTTTCATCCATGCGATAGACGCGCGGACGAAGCGGAGGCTTGGTGAGGATTACGCGCTCAAGGGAGGAGATGTGATCAGGATAGTCGCGGCGAAAGGTAGGTGAACGGTTGAAAATTGTCCTCATAAATCCGAACACCGGACGAGCGGAGCGGATAGAGAACGAGGCGGCTTGGCCCCCTCTTGGGTTGCTTTACATCGGGGCCGTGTTGCAAAATGCGGGGCACGAGATCAAAGTTATCGATAACGCGAGGGTTCAGCTACCGGTCGAGAAAGTCATCGAAAGGGTGAAGCGAGAGGACCCAGGGGTAGTGGGGATAAGCGCCCTAACTCCAACTTTCAAGCAGGGTGTAAAAATCGCGAGCGCTATCAAGACCGAGACCCCCGATGTGAAAATTGTTGTCGGAAATTATCACGCCACGTTCACCTACGAAAGGTTGCTGGCGAACTACTCCATCGTCGACTACGTCGTACTGGGCGAAGCTGAGTATACCGTCCTAGAACTCGTCGGCGCGCTGGAAAAGAAAGGGGAGACAAAAAAGGTGAAAGGGATAGCTTTCAGGCATGATGGCGAGGTCGTCAAAACGCTGCCGAGGCCATTCATTCAAAATCTCGACGAACTCCCCTTTCCCGATCGAACGCTGTTGGAGCAGGTGTATCATTCCGAGTTAGTGGGAATACTCGGGAGCAGCGGAAAGTTCACCACAGCGCTGACCTCACGGGGCTGCCCCTACAACTGCAGGTACTGCGCTTGCTCGGCCTTCTCGCAGCGAAAGGTCAGGTTCAGGTCCCCTGAGGCTGTTGTCGCTGAGATGGAGCAGCTGCAGGGGGAGGGTTACGAGGAAGTTGGATTTGTCGACGATGACCTGCTCTTGGACCGGCACAGGATGGAAAAAATTTGTGACTTGCTGAGGAAGAGGGGAATCAAACTCAACCTCTGGGCGGAGGGGCGGGTCGATCAGGCATCGCGCGAGGTGTTGCGCAAGTTCGCACGCGTTGGTTGCAAGACAATTTATTTTGGGGTGGAGAGTGGTAGCCAGAAGGTTCTAGATTACTACGGGAAAAATATTTCACCGGAACTCAGCCGAAAGGCCATGCTCAACTCCAAGGAGGCGGGCATCGAGAACGTTATAGGCTCCTTCATCGTTGGCGCGCCTATCGAAACCAGGGAAGATATCAGGCGGACCTTCGATTTCGCCTTAAACCTGAAGGGTATGGACTTCCCACAGATGAACGTCCTCATGATCTCACCCGGAATGGACCTATGGGACACGGCGGCGCGCGAGGGCCATCTTGACGAAGAAAAATGTTGGAGGGAGGCGTTCTCGGCAGTCAGCGTTTACCCGTCCTACCTAAAAGAGGAAGAGCTCGGCAGGATGATTGACCGCTTTTACGCGGAGTTCATCAAGCGTCCGACGTTTTTGGCCCTGCAGCTGTTAAAGACGATGTGCAGCAAGTACCGCTTGAAGATCATCTTGGCGAACCTTAGGGCTAGGACGAGCTTTAGGGCGACCTTTCGACAGCTCACGGGTGGATGAAGCAACCCGCGCAGATATAAGATAGTTTCGCCTAGTTTCTTCAAACGTGTGGGGAATTAACTTGGTAAAAATTTTGGCCGCGGATTCCATTCACGAGGACGGCGTCAAGGCGTTGCGAGAGTTCGCGGAAGTCGAGGTGGCCACAGGCCTAACGCCAGCCAAGCTGCTTGAGAGGCTTAACAGGTGCGAGGTGTTGGTGGTGCGAAGTGCGACGAAGGTCACCAAGGAGGTAATTGACGCTGGCGAGCAACTCAAGGTAATTGCTCGAGCCGGGGTGGGGCTTGATAACATAGATGTCAAAGCAGCCGATGCGCGAGGGATCAAAGTGCTCAACGCCCCAGAGGCCCCGACCGTCGCAGTGGCGGAACTTGTGCTCGCGCACATGCTGGCTTGGGCTAGGCATTTGCCCCGCGCGGATTCGGGCATAAAGGCGGGCAAGTGGGAGAAGGCGCAGCTCGTGGGTAGCGAGCTTCGTGGAAAAACCCTCGGCATCATCGGCACTGGACGCATAGGTCGAGAGGTTGGTTATAAGGCGAAGGCATTTTCGATGAACTTGCTTGCTTATGACACTATACAGAGCCCCGAATTTGTCGAGCAAACTGGCGCAAAATACGTTGACCTAGACATGCTTTTCAGAGAATCCGATTTCGTGACGCTGCACTTGCCGTTGGTACCAGAGACCAAACACATGGTGAGTAAGCGAGAGCTCGAGCTGATGAAATCGACAGCGGTATTAATCAACACTTCGCGCGGCGGGGTCGTTGATGAGGGGGCGCTTGCCGAAGCGCTGCAGACGGGGAAAATCGCCGGGGCCTGCTTGGACGTTTACGAGCGGGAGCCGCCCCGCGACAGCCCGCTGCTTAAGCTGCCGAACGTCGTGCTCACGCCGCACCTCGGGGCTTCGACGCGCGAGGCGCAGCGAGACGCGGCGATAATCATAGCCCAAAAAATAAAAGAAGCGCTCATCACGTAAGGTGTTCTGATGTACCGATACCTAAGAAAGGGCCAGAGGTCAGCCGAGTTGCGTAAACTTATGCATAGGCGAATGAGGGATTGGCGACGTGGCCCGACAATAGTGCGGGTCGAGCGCCCAACCAGACTGGACCGCGCTCGGGCGCTGGGCTACAAGGCGAAACAGGGTGTGGTCGTCGTTCGAACGCGGGTGCGGAAGGGCGGACGGCGGAAGGTGCGCCCTTGGCGGGGGCGAAGGCCGAAGCGCATGGGAGTTCGCAAGCTCGTGCCCAAGAAGAGCATCCAGCTAATTGCGGAGGAGCGGGCAGCTCGGAAATTCCCAAACTTGGAGGTGCTGAACTCCTACCCACTCGGCTCCGACGGCACCCACGAGTATTTCGAGGTGATCATGCTTGATCCAAACCACCCTGCAATTCTGAGCGATCCTCAGTTAGGGTGGGTGGCCGGTGAGGCGCACCGCAAACGGGTTCATCGCGGGTTGACGCGGGCCGGGAGGAAGGCGCGTGGACTACTCCATAAGGGCAAGGGCACCAAGAAGGCCAAGCCAAGTGTTAGGCCTCGCTGGCGTGGCTGAAGTGATAGCTGATGGAATCCACATTCCGGAATGCAGTCGTGAACACGTTCGTGCACGCGACTGAGGACGAACAGCGCGTGCTCAGTGCTTTGAGAACTTTGCTGCCTGAGGGGGTCGTAGTCCGTCGGTTGGAGCTCCAAGGTCACCACGGTAACCCAATTGTAAACCTAGATGCAAAGGTTGGGCAGAGGAAGCTTCTGCGCGAACTCTGGCAGCGTGTTTCGACAAAGCTGCGTGCGGGTGAGCTAAAAAAGCTCGGCAAAATCGTGCCCGAGAGAGTCGATAAGAATTGCTTTTTTTATCTAAGGTTCGATAAGCAGCTAGCGCATGCAGGCGAACTTGTGTTCACCGAAAGCGGCGATGCCATTCACTTTAAACTGAAGGTCGCGGCCTACCCAGCCAAGCGTGAGGTCGCGGTGAAGTTACTTAAAGAGTTCATAGGGCAGGATCCCGATGAGGCAGAGGCGCAGGTACATCGCTTTTGAGTTCATCGGCAGCGGGGCGGGTAAAGGTGATATCATGCGAGCGATTTCTCACTCCCTTTTAACCCACAACCCAGCATTCGATCGAAGGATGCTCAAGTTGGTTTTTCACGATGTCAGTTCGCGACAGGGTTTGTTGCGCTGCGAGTATAGACAGGTTGGCGAGCTCAAGGCGGCGATGGCAAGCACTAAAAAAATTGGTGGTAGGGAAGCATCGCTCGTGATATTGGGAGTTTCGGGTACACTCAAGGCAGCGAAGAGGAAATTCTTGGGTCCCGCTTAACCAAAGTATTATAAATGTTCCCGCTTTAGAAACAATAGTCACGATCATCATTTAACGAGGTGGAAATGTATGGCATTTATGCCGCCTGGAGCAGGCTACGATAGGGCAATCACCGTCTTTAGCCCTGACGGTAAGCTTTTCCAGGTTCAGTACGCCCAGGAAGCTGTGAAGCGGGGTCTAACAGCCTTGGGCATCAAGGTAAGCGAAGGCGTGGTTTTGGCAGCGGAAAAGAGAGTTCGGAGTAAGCTAGTGGAGGAAGTGTCGATTGAGAAGATATTCCAAGTGGACGAGCATATCGGAGCTGCAGCTTCTGGGCTGATCGCTGACGCTCGCGTGCTGATTGATCACGCGCGCCTCGAGGCGCAGATCAACCGCTTGCGTTACGATGAGCCGATTAGCGTGCAGGCGCTGGCGAAGCGCATCGGCGACATCAAGCAGCTCTACACCCAACATGGGGGCGTCAGGCCCTTCGGGGCTAGGTTGCTGATTGCCGGCGTCAACGCGAAGAGCGCTCACCTTTTCGAGACCGATCCTAGTGGCGTCGTTGCAGCATACAAATCCCAAGCGATAGGAGGTGGGGCTCCTACGGTCATCGAGTTTCTCGAGCGTCGCTACGACGAGAAGACGCCTCTCGATGACGTAGTTATCCTCGCTCTTGAGGCACTTCGGGCTGTAATCGAGGGGGAGCTCGGCCCCGAAAAGGTGGAGATGGTAGTCATCCCGAGCGAGACTAAGCGTTTTGAGAAGCTTAGTTCCGAGGATTTGACTAAATCCATAAAGCGAATGGGACCCAAGCCGCCAGCCAAGCCCGCCAAGGAGTAGCGGGTTATGGTAAGGCTTGAGGACGCAGTCATTGCGAGGTTGTCCAGTCAGGGCACGGTTTTTGAAGTGCTTGCCGACCCCGAGTTAGCTCTCGCCCTAAGAAATGGAGAAGAGATAGACATGCACCGTGTGCTCGCCAGCGACAAAATTTTCAAGGACTCCAAAAAGGGCGAGGCGGCCTCCGAAGAAATGATGAAGAAGGTTTTCGGCACGCTCGATGTGTTCAAAATCGCCGAACAGATAGTCCGAAAGGGCGAGGTCCAAGTGACCACCGAGCAGCGCCGCGAGATGCGTGAGCAGCGATGGAGGCAGGTGGTGACGCTCATCTCGAAGCGGGCCATAAACCCCAAGACAGGCCTGCCTCATCCACCCGCGCGGATCGAGAGTGTACTAGCTGAGGCTAATGTACATGTCAATGAGTTCAAGAGCGCCGAGGAGCAACTCCCCGGCATCATAAAGACACTGCTGCCGATTATCCCCCTAAAATTCGAGATACGAAGAATCGCAATCAAGATTCCCGCGAGCTACACGGGTAAAGCTCACCGGGTGGTGAGAGACTTTGCCACCGTCAAGCAGGAGCAGTGGCTTAACGATGGCTCCTGGACGGCGGTCGTGGAGATCCCCGCTGGCATCCAGGGGGAGTTCTTCGACAAGCTCAACAATCTGACTCGAGGAGAGGTAGAGACCAAGGTGTTATAAATGCTTTACATCCAAAATCGCGAGCTGGTCGTACCCGGACAGCTGATCGCCGAGGGAGGCTACAATGTGCGCGAGGGCGCGTTTCGGGAGGGCAAGCAGGTTTTCGCATCGGTCGTAGGGCTCGCAGAGCTACGCGGGCAAGATATCCGTATCATCCCATTGCAGGGGCGCTACATCCCGAAGCCCGGCGATGTCGTAATAGGGGTGGTCGTAGATTCCTACTACTCGGGTTGGATCCTCGACATGAACTCACCCTACATGGGAAATCTTTTCGTTTCAGATTTGCTGCAACGAAAGGTCGACCTCGTCCGCGAGGACATCAGCCAATATCTCGGCATGGGGGACGTGGTAGTTGCGATGGTCAAAGATGTCGACGATCGGATGCGCGTCCAGCTCGAGGCGGGCGAGCCTGGGATGGGTCGGGTCAAGGGGGGCAAACTCGTCGAGATATCGCCTGCGAAGGTCCCCCGCGTGATCGGGCGAAAGGGCTCTATGCTCAACACCCTCCAGGATGTCGGCGAGTGCGAGTTGAGGGTCGGGCAGAACGGGCGGATAATGATTTGGGGAAAGAACCCCCGCATGATTAACGCCGTTGTCGAGGCCCTGTTCATGATCGAGCGCGAGGCGCATATCTCCGGCTTGACCGATAGGGTGCACCTCATGCTTGAAAAGATAAAATCCGAAGGAGGGGAATGAATGAAAAAACCTGAAAAACTTATCAAGAACGGCAAGCGGCTCGATGGTCGAATGCCGGATGAGTTGAGGCCGTTGAAGATAGAGGCGGGAATTTTGGAGCGGGCTGATGGGTCGGCATACGTCGAGCTTGGGGCTAACAAGGTACTCGCGGCGGTATACGGGCCGCGGGAGATGCATCCACGCCACCGTCAGCAGCCGGATACGGCGGTGCTGCGATGCCGCTACAATATGGCCCCGTTCTCGGTGGATGAGCGGAAGCGCCCCGGGCCCGATAGGCGCTCGGTGGAGATATCGAAGGTGACGCGGGAGGCGCTCGAGCCCGTGCTGTTTCTTGAGCTCTACCCCCGCTCGGTAATAGATGTCTTCATCGAGGTCCTACAGGCGGACGCGGGGACACGTACCGCGGGCATAAACGCTGCGGCTGTGGCACTAGCGGATGCAGGCGTTCCGATGCGCGATATGGTTTCATCGATTGCAGTAGGGAAGGTAGACGGTACAATAGTGCTTGACTTGACCAAGGATGAGGATCAGTGGGGAACGACGGACATGCCAATAGCGATGGTGCCTAGGAAGAAGCTGGTCACATTACTGCAGATGGACGGCCACTTCACCAAGGAAGAGTTCGGGCAAGCCTTGGGCCTCGCATTTAAAGCATGCGAGCAGATATACGGGATACAACGACAAGCCCTAAGAGATAAGTATGCGATTAAACAGGAGAAATGAAGCATGCACGAAATAGTTTCAAGTGTCAGGCGCGATTACATCGCTGACCTCGTACGTCAGGGCAAGCGAATAGATACTCGAACGATGGATCAGTTTCGAGAGGTTTCGGTTGAGGTCGGTACGATAAAGAGCGCCCAAGGCTCAGCTCTTGTAAAGGTAGGCAAAACGCAGGTGGTGGCAGGCATTAAGGTTGAACACGCTGAGCCGTTCCCCGATAAACCAGATAGCGGGATGCTGATCGTTAACGCCGAACTCCTGCCTTTGGCATCGCCCACTTTCGAACCAGGGCGGCCCAGTGAAAACGCGATTGAGCTAGCTCGCGTGGTCGACCGAGGCATACGTGAGTCAAACGCGATTGACTTGGATAAGCTGGTGATAAAATCCGGTGAGGACGTCTGGGCGGTCTTCATCGACATCTATATGCTCGACTACGACGGGAACTTGATCGACGTCTCGGCGCTCGCGGCGATAGCAGCGCTTCTGAACGCCAAGCCGCCAGAGGACGAGGCGTGGACACTGCCCGAGTTTCCAATCCAGAAAAGGCCCGTGGCGGTGACCGTGGCGAAGATCAACAGCAAGCTTATGGTTGACCCCTGTCTGGCCGAAGAAGGAGTAATGGAAGCACGCATAACCATAACGACGATTGAGGACGGCAGCATATGCGCGGTGCAGAAGGGCGGCATCGGGTGCTTCTCGCGGGAGGAACTGGAGCAGGCTTACGAGATGGCCCGGGCGGAGGGAGCGGAGCTTAGAGCAAAACTGGGGTGAACGTGTGCCTCGGGCAAAGAAAGTTAGCTCCCCGGGGGGGCTTGGTCCGCGTTATGGCACGAAGATACGAAAGCTCGTGCTTGAGGTGGAGCGCAAGCTCCGGAAGCGCTACAGGTGCCCGAGCTGTGGAGCGGTAAAAGTCAAGCGTGTGGACGTCTCGATCTGGCGATGTGGGCGTTGTGGAGCAAAGTTTGCTGGCGCGGCATATTCACTATCAGCGCTGGCCGCGGTGCCGAAGAGGGAGACGCCGATTGAGGAGGAGAGTTAGGTGTTGAGATGCAGCAATTGCGGAAGGCAAATAGAGAAACTCCCTGAAGGGCGCGTGAGATGCCCCCATTGTGGGTCCCGCATGCTATTTAAACCCCGTCCTGATGTGGTCCGTAAAGTCAGGGCGAGGTAAATGCTAATCTCCACTTCAAGGCGCCCAGGACATCGCACGAGAATTTTATGCAGGGAACTCACACGGGTCCTTCCAAATGCGACCTATGTGCCGCGCGGGGCAAAAACAATAAGTAAACTAACCTCGCTCGCCAGCTCGCTCGGTCACGATCGCGTGATGGTCGTGAATAGCCTCGTAGGAAGACCCATGGAGCTACGATTTCTGGCCGTTGGCCAAGGCTGGCGATGGCTCGACGCGCGGGTTGAGTTGGGTGAGGTCAAGCTCCAGCGAGACCTCAAGCAGAAGACCAAACTCGAAGGGACAAAATTTTGCGCCGAAGGCCCAAAGGCGCGGAATCTTGCAAATTTTCTAGGTGAGTTGTTAAACTTACCCATCTTGAGTAAGCTGCCAAATGCCGGGGGGGTTGTCCTAATAACTTCCGACGATGAGCTTCAGCTCCAATTCCAGCTCAGACCGAGCTCCGAGGCGATCGGGCCGGTACTCCAAATAGCGAGTTTCGGGCGATTGCATGGTGAAAGCGGAGCGAGCTAGCGCAAGCGTCGAGTTCGCCTTCAAGAGCGCGCGCGAGGCTGGGGCAGTACAGCGGGCGCTTAGGCCCGAGGAAGCGTTGCCAGCTTCGACGCGGTGCAGGGTGAGCATCCGACGCAGGAAAAACGTTTTATGTCTGCAGATAGATGCAGAAGATACAGCAGCCCTACGTGCAGCGCTGAATTCGTTCCTCCGGTGGACGATTGTCGCGCGCGATGTAATCGAATCAAAGGGAAAATAAATGGAAAAGCCATCACCTCAGCTGCGCCATCAGCTCGCGCAGTTTCGGCAGGCCCAGCAGCAGGCCCAAGTGTTGATGACGCAACGACAGCAGCTCGAGCTACTCTTACGGGAGACCGAGCGGGCCCTCGAGGAGTTAGGGAAACTCCAAGAGAGCGCCACGGTCTACAAGAGCGTGGGGACCATCTTGGTCAAGTCGGAGCGAGATGAGCTTAAAAAGAGCCTTGGTGAGCAGAAGGAAACCCTTGACCTGCGAATTAAAACGCTCGAGCGCCAGGAGGAACGTATTGTCCAACGCCTGCGAGAGATGCGCGAAAAGCTCGAGGAGGCCCTAAAGGGCAAGCTGCCTAGCGAAGAGGCGTCTTAGTTTAAGTGAAATTATGAAGGAGCTGGCTAATTTTTTGGCCGGGGCTGCCGAGCGTGGGCAGCAAATCCTAGTGCTATGTCACCATAATGCCGACCCCGATGCTGTCGCCAGCGCGATCGTGCTCACCGAGGTCCTCAATCGCTTGGGCGCGCGGGCCAAAGCTGGGGTTTCTGAGAGCATCAGTCTCATCTCCCAGAACCTCCTGAGGGCGTTCGGGCGGGAGATCGCGATAAACCCCCCATTGGAAGCAGGTCTTGTTGTACTCGTCGATACCTCAAGCTTGGAGCACCTCGGCAAGCTTGGGGAACAACTCGAACAAAAGGCGCCAAAATTAGTGGTGATCGACCACCACCGCCCGGTCGAGGCGATGAAACAACTGGCGAGCTTTTATTTCGTCCAAGAGGAGTTTGCATCCGAGTCGGAACTTATCCTGCAGCTCGTTCGGAAGCTGGGTGCGGAGCCTACTCCGGAGGGGGCATCCTTGTTGCTTGCAGGCATCATAAGCGACACCGCTCACTTCAGGTTCGCGAAGGATCAAACCTTCGAGGCAGTCAACTCTCTCATAAAGGCAGGTGTTAATTACAGGCGCGTGCTGGAGGCGCTTAGGCTACCCGAGGATCCCTCGAAGCGGGTCGCGATGCTAAAGGCCGCGCAGCGGGTGGAGCTGCGTCGGATTCACGGGCGATTGGTAGTCCTCTCCGAGTTGGGGTCCTTCGAGGGCGACGCGGCGTCGATGTTGGTGCGAATCGGGGCAGATGTGGCGATCGTTGGTTCGGAAGAGAAAGGCAGGATAAGGCTTAGCGGACGTGCACGCCAAGAGATTTTGAAGACATTAGGGTTTCATTTGGGTGAGCTCATGGAGGAGCTCGGGAAGCAATTTGGGGGCAGCGGGGGCGGACACGCAGGTGCCGCGAGCATGAACGGCGAGGGAGAGCTAGGGGAAGCCAAAAAATATCTGTTCAAGGCCCTTCAGCAGAAGTTGAAACCGAAGGAATGATCGGATGGTAATTTCTGCTCGTGAGCTTGCAGAGCTCGAGCGTGCGGGCTATCGATTCGTCGGCAAACACAAACACGGCGCGGTCAAAGTCTGTCATTGGACGCGAAAAAGCTTGCTCCAGCGAGGGTCTTGCTACAAAGAGCAGTTCTATGGGCGAGAGCTTGGCATGCGAAGCCATCGCTGCCTGCAGTTCACACCCAGCTTGCCGTTTTGCGATCACCGTTGCATCTACTGTTGGCGGAACATCAACGTGACCCACTCTGACTGGGTTGGTGAGGTCGATGAGCCGGCAGATATTTTGGACGGAGCAATTTCAGCGCATAGAAAGCTGCTTAACGGGTTCGGCGGCAACCCCAATGTCAACAAAAATAAGCTTAAGGAGGCTCAGGAGCCAAAACACTGCGCGATTTCTTTAGCTGGTGAGCCGACCCTCTATCCCAAAATAAATGAATTAGTTGAGGAGTGTAGCAGGCGAGGAATGACGAGTTTTTTGGTTACAAATGGCATGCACCCAGAAGTCTTGGAACACCTTTCTGAGCCCACGCAGCTTTACATCTCGGTCGTTGCCCCCGATCTCGAAACCTACGAGGCGGTTTGCCAACCAACCGTTCCCGATGGCTGGGGGCGGCTGAACCGAAGTCTCGAGCTCATGCCATCATTCACGTGCAGAAAAGTCATCCGTCTGACGCTGGTCAAGGGGCTCAACTTTAAGGATGCTCTTAGATACGCGAGGTTCATCGAAAAGGCCGCGCCAGATTTTATCGAGGCGAAAAGTTATATGTGGGTTGGGTACTCGCGCAAAAGACTAGCTATGGAGAACATGCCCCTGCACGGCGAGGTGAGGGAGTTTTCTGAGGCTCTGGCGCGCGAGACGGGCTACAAGTTGGTTGATGAGTCCAAAGTCAGTCGCGTCGTCTTGCTGAAGGGCTAAGCAACCTCGAGCGGAAGCATGCGATAACGAAGGCGCGTTATTTTAAGACAAACATTTTGAGGGTGAGCAAGGAGTTCGGGGGCGGTGGGTGAAGCTGGGGCTTTTTTTCTTTTGTGAGGTGACTGAGTTCATTTGTCGCTGTTACCTACATTCTTCTATTCGCAAGCCTTGAATAGGTCGGTCGCCTAGGTAGATGGGGATAGACTTGAGGGAAATGCTTGAACGAATGCGCAAGCACTTCGATGCCAAAGGGGAGCTTAGGGAGCGGATACTTGACGCCTCGCGAGAGGTCATCAGGGCTTCCGCCCGGGCTATAGCCGCGACCCATCGGGGAGACCGATCGAGCGCCGATGAACTCTTAACGAATGCTCGCGATGCACTTGCAACTCTCACGGAGGCTGTGAAGGCTGAGCCCCACTTGGCTGATTCCGGCATCATCCTCATGGCTTACCAGGAATACGGCGAGGCCATGCTAGTTCAGGCACTAATCCGAGATGGAAAACTATTGACGCCCGAGGAGCTTGGCATCCCCTACAAACCCTACCTCGCGGCCCTCGCCGATGCCGCGGGTGAGCTCAGGCGGCACACGCTTGACTTGATAAGGGCAGACGAGGTTGATCGAGCGGAGCAAGCGCTCAAGTTCATGGAGGAAATCTTTGAGCTGCTTATGGAGTTCGACTACCCGGACGCTATTTTACCCGGGATG
>JAUWBP010000038.1 GCA_030601665.1 Hadesarchaea archaeon
AACAAAAATAATCAAAAAGAACGATCGTCAGAAATTAGAGACGACAAGAAGTTAGATTGATATTACTTCTTTTTTGTTTGAAAGAAGGCCTTCGCTACTCGGAATTAGCCGCGGAACTCATTCAGCCGCATATATCACGCCAATCACAAGACCATGAACGTTTCCCTCTGGAATCCAATTACGATCGGGCTCCGGGAGATTGTCCCCCTTGGCTATGAACCGATAATTTCCGTACGTCGTCCCCACCTCGATTATCCTGTGGACTATGTTGTCATACCCTGGCTTAGTCGGATGTTCGTAAATGATGATGTCGCCAACCCTGAGATTCTCCCCCTCGACTTCGACCCAAAGGATCACATCGCCCGACCCGAACGTCGGCTCCATACTTGTCCCACTAATGACGGAGTAAGAGATCCTTCGGTCGATGTATACCTCGTATCCGTGGAAGATCTCCGTCCACTCATACGTGTTGTCGAGAGGTATGCTCTCGTTAGGTTTCGACCTAGAGCTGAACCACCCAATTCCCATAGCGACAAGAGCGACGGTCAACGCGAGGATCGCTACCCCTTTTCTATCCACGTTACACACCTTTCAAAATAGTGGTCGTTCTGAGGAAATATAAGCCGTTAGCTAACGCTAATCCAGCTAAAAAAAGAAAAAAGATAGAAGCTATGTCCTTACTTGTAGCAGTAGTATGTCACGGTCAGCGCGATGTTATCGCCAGCTCCGAGTCTGTAACCGTTGCCATCGTTGTCGAATAGGTGGTTCGTACGGATGAACGTTGGGGTTCCATCCTCGAAATCGTATCTCTTTCCCGTGGTAACAGTACTCTCGTCGTCGCTGAATGCGTTACTGATGACTATTCTCACGTACATGTTCTCCTTGTTGACGTACGCCATGTTGTCGGTGTGCCCCTTGACGGCGACGACGATATCGAAGAGATTTTCGTAGGGGACGTTCTCAGCGGCTTGCCCAGTATCTTCAATGACGGCTGTGTTCCCACTATAGGTCTGAAGGTTTTCGTGACTGGTCAAGTTCTCGGTGTTCTCGAACAGACCATGTTGCATGATGTAGATGTTCTCTATCCCTGAGTCAGTTGGTATCCCCCCAGCGAAGGCGATCCCACCGGCCGTTGGTACACTTATAGTGGCGGGCTGTCCAACGATCGGAGGCACTTCTCCTGCAGGGGTCCCATAGAGAGCCCATGCCCCAATCGCTGCTACTATTATGATGACCGCTACGGTTGCCCAAGGAAGTTTACTTGTCATTTCTTTTTCACCTCCTTTTTTTATTTTATGTACCCCCACAGCTCCGAGATAATCCATTCTACCCTTGCAGCGCGGGCATTCCTTTGGCTGCGAAATCTTCGACTTCCACTCGTATCCACATCGGGGGCACTTCATGGTTGGTACTCTTAAACAACGTCATAAAAAGCTTTGCTAATCTTGCTATTACTATGATTATGACCATGTCTTTGTATATATCTATCGTGTTTTTCCGAAACCTTTAATAAGAAGAGTTCAGCATCCGTTAGTGTATGAAGGTAAAAAAGGTTGATCGCGTTCTCCGCGAGATTCTTTACCGAGTCTACGAGCGGAACGAGTCGTTCATGAGCCAAAAATCGCTGGCTCAGGTATGCGAGCTGTCAATGGATACCGTCAACCGCCTCGTGTCGAAGCTCAACCAGTTCCGCGCGATCGAGAAGAAGCCGCTCGGGTTCAGAGCGGTAAACCCAAAGAAGATCCTCTCCTACTGGGCAAGCACCCGAAACCTTGCCAGCGATGTCGTTTACAGCACGTACTCGCCCGACTCGGTGTCGAAGATCGAGAGCGAGCTCCTTCCAGAGTCCATTTTCACTGCATACTCGGGCTACCGGCTCAAGTTCAACGAAACTCCAACCCATTACGAGGAGATTTTCGTCTACGCCGACCCAGATGAGGTGCGACGGAAGTTCCCGGAATCGGGTGTGGAGCGGCGCAACCTATATGTGTTGAGGCAGGATCCCCACCTCGAGCGCGTGGGAAAGGATAGGACTGCAACGCTCGCCCAGCTCTACATCGACCTCTGGCAGATCGGGGGCGCCACGGCTGACCGATTCATCCTAGAACTAGAAAAGCGACTCGAGCCTAGGTCGATCGAATCCCTGAAGATGCTGGCGCGGAAGGGAAGTTCCTGATTTTTCCCGACTCACTTCGAAGTTACTCCATTAGCGATGTCTAACACCGCCGCTCGAGGATCAGGGGCTTTCACCACACTTGATGCGAGGAGCACACCCTCGGCGCCCAACTCAAGCGCGATCCGCACGTCCTCGCCGCTTGTTACCCCCGCGCCGCAAAGCACTCGGACCCCTGGATTGACCCCGCTCACGAGCTTGACCGCGTCGCTCACGACCTCGGGTTTAACTTTAGAAACAGCTCGCCCGCTCCCTATCAGCTCGGGGGGCTCGACCGCGACCATGTCGGGCTCGAACACCGCGACCCGCTTGCAAACCTCTGGATCCCTCGCGCAGACGACGCTCGTTAGCTCCAACTCTCGCAGGCGCTTCACCACTTGCTCGATTTCCTCAGGCTGAAGCTGGTGCTCCGAGTGATTAATCAACGAACCAACTGCCCCCGTTTCCTTTGCCGTCTCCGCCAACAGCCATCCCGTGTGAGCGCCCGGGGTGATAGGGTCGATGTGCTGCGCGAGCACCGGAATATCAATTTGACTCGCGACCCGGTAAAGATCGAAGTTCTGAGGGGCGACCGCGACGCTTATCCCCTTTTCCTTGGCCACTGAGGCTATCGTCTTGGCAAGCTCCACCGCTCGCTCGCCCACTGATTGAGGGTAGGTCTTGAAGTTCACGATCACGATCGGGGTTTTCAGCAAACCGCCACCGCACGAACTTGGAGCCAATCCTATAAATTATTTAGCACTGCCCGTCGACTCTCGACCATGCGCCAATTATTCACAGGCATGCTCCTCCTAGCAATTTCGATGGGAATGGCCGGACTAGCGCTGCCCCTATACGCGAAGGACCTAGGGGCGAGCTATACCGAGATCGGAATGCTCGGCGTGGCTTACGTGGTCTTTTTAATCCTCTTCTCGGTGCCGGTTGGACGCGCGGGCGATCGTCGAGGCAGAAAGCCCCTCCTCGTGCTCGGGTTCTTCCTTACAGCATGTGCGCTGGCCCTCTACTCCCTCGTGGACGTAGTAATCTGGCTCATAGCCCTCCGATTCTTCCAAGGGGCGACCGAGGCGCCGATATGGGTCAACGCCCAGAGCGCGGTCGCTGATCTCTCGGAGCGGGGCGAGCGGGGGCGAGCGATGGGCGCCTACGGGACTTCCTGGGCGATTGGTTTCGGGATAGGGCCGTTAATGGGCGGGGTCCTCTATGCAACCATCGGAGCTGCGCAAACTTTTCTGCTGAGCGCGCTCGTCGCGTTCATCGCCACCGCCATCATCGCGGGGATGCGTCTACCCAAACCAAAACTCGTGGCAAGAAAGTTACGGCTGCGCAGCATCTGGCCCGCGTGCTTCGTGGGGCTCATTTATGTGGGCATCGTGTCAGTCGTCTTCCTTCTTTTCCCAGTCTACGCTTTCAAAGCACAGCCTGAAGGAGGGCTAGGCATGTCAGAAGTTGAGATCGGCCTCCTCATCGCGCTCTTCGCAGGAATTCGGGCGGCGCTTTTCGTGCCTATGGGAAGCCTCTCGGACCGCATCGGCCACCGCTCGATCATCTTGGCCGGGATGTTTGGATCCGCGCTCGCCTTGGCTGGCATCGCGCTCGTCTCCGGATACTTGGCGCTCGCGGTCATCATCTCCATCATGGCCGCTGCCGAAGGGGCGATCTACCCCGCAGTGATGAGCATGATCTCGAAGGCCGGCGAGGGAAAAAATCTGGGCTATGTGATTGGGATCTTCAACGCCGTAACCATGGTGGGGTGGGGGCTGTTCCCGGGAGTGGGTGGGGCGCTCGCCGACGTCTATGGCCCGACCTCGCCCTACCTGATGTGCGCGGTGGTTGCTCTCGTCGCGTCGGTGCTACTCTGGAAGCTGCTTCCGAAGAAGTAGTGGTGCCGGGGGCGGGGATCGAACCCGCGAACCTCAGGATTTCTCACATCATTTCGTAATCAGCACTCAAAACCGTCGATCAGGTTATGAGTCCTGCGCTCTAACCAGGCTGAGCTACCCCGGCAAGTTAGAAATCTGCGCCCTCAATTTTAACTTTAACGTCGCGCGAGTGGCGAACGTTCGACATGCTTTTCCGTCTCAACCACTGCACACCTCCACCAACTGCGCTGCAAGTTTTTAAATAACCCAATCTATATTAAAAGATGGTGAACTCTTGAAGCGCATCGTTTCAGTGCGGGACGCGATGACCGAGAAAGTTCTCACAGCGACCCCGAACACCACGGTCGCCAAAGCGGCAAAACTCATGGCCGAGCGAGGGGTTGGAAGCATCATTGTCGTGAAAAGCAAAAAGCCCGTTGGAATCCTGACCGAGCGTGACCTACTCATGAAAGTCGTGAGCCTGAACCTGATGCCCAGTAAGGTCAGGATCGGCAAAATCATGTCGGCCCCCATACAGACGATCGAGCCCGAGACGGATATCACCGAGGCCGCGCGGATAATGGCCCGCAGCAAAATCCGACGTTTGCCCGTGGTCGAGCGCGGGGGCCTCATAGGCATCCTCACCGCGAGCGACATCACCGCAATCTCCCCTGAGCTCATTGGTGTCGTGACAAGTCCAGAAATGCCAGCACGCGAGGAAATCGATCAGAGCGTCTGTGAAGCCTGCGGCGAGGTTACGACTGCCCTCCACGAAGTTAACGGCACGTGGGTCTGTGAGCACTGCCGCGACACGACGGGCGGGTAGATGTTGAAATGGCATGCCGGGACCTGCTCATGCGAGCCAGCGTTAGCGATGTGATGCAACCCTGCTCTGTTTTCGTCAGCTCACACGATCTCGTCACCCGGGCTCGGGCGATCATGCGCTCGAGCGGCTTTCGAACCCTTCCCGTCATCGATGGAGGGCGGCTCGAGGGTATCATCACCGCCCGCCAGATTATTCGCATCACCTCAACCCGCTCCAACATCCCAGTCGCAGGTATCATGTTTCCACCCCGGCTCATCGCAACTCCCGCCAGCAACCTGGTCGAGCTCGCTAGGGATATGGTCAAGCTTGGAATCTCAAACGTACCCGTGGCCCAGAGCTACAGCGATAAGACCGTGATCGGACTCATAAGGTTGGATGGCATCCTCAAAAAAATCGCGGGTGGGATGAAGTCGAAGCCCACGGTTGGTGACATCATGACCCGAAATGTCGTAACCTGCAAGCAGGACGACAAAATATCTCACGCCTGGAGCACCATGGAACAAAATCGCTACTCGGGTCTGCCCGTCACGCGCTACGACAAGCAAAAACATAAGCTCGAGGTCATAGGTATGGTAACACGATCTGACATCATTCGCTCGGGAACAATCCGATTGGCGGGGGAATCGGTGAAAGGGGGGCGATCACCCACCAAAGTGCGAAGCCTCATGCGCACCCCCGCGATAACTGCCACCTCAAACATGCCCGTCGCCGAAGCGATCGAAGTCATGCTCCGACGCAACGTGGGCAGGCTCCCAGTCGTCGATGAGGGCAATCTCGTGGGGATCATAAGCCGCTCCAATGTCATAAGAGCGGCATGTGGGTGATGGGATGCGAAGATTTCCCCACTACAAGTCCATTAAGCGTGGACCGCTGGCTTTCGAGTCGAAACTCCACCGGGAGGAAGGAAACATAATGCCCCTCGCGCGAAAAACCGTGATAACGGTCCCACCGACGACGCGGATAAAAGATGCAGCTGAGCTTATGGTCGGGAAGGGTGTGCGAAGGTTACCCGTAGCGAGCCCCGGCACCAAAAAACTCATGGGTATCGTCCGCACGCGCGACATCATCGACTTCTTGGGCGGGGGTGAAAAATTCAAGATTGTGCAGGTGAAGTTGAAGGGTAACTTTTTCGCCGCGGCTAACGAGCCTGTGCGAACGATCATGTCCAAGCGGGTGATCCACGGCACCACCGATATGTCGATAATCGATGCAGCGAGGCTCCTCCTTCGAACCGGTGCCGGTGGTGTGCCCATCCTCGACGGGCGCGAGCAGATTGCTGGTATCGTTTCCGAGCGTGATTTCATCTCCTACGTGCCAGCCACGACCGGAACCCCCGTGAGCTACCACATGACCCGCCACGTAATCACTGCGGGACCCGAGCTTCAAATTCGTGAAGCCGCTCGAAGGATGATTTCCCGAGGGGTTCGCCGTCTACCCGTGGTGCGCGAACGAGAGCTGGTCGGTATCGTCACGAGCGTCGACATCCTTCAATACTTCGGGACGAGCAAGGTGTTCGAGCACATGCTCTCGCAACGCTTGGACGAGGCGATGTCTGTGGGTATTAAAGAGATAATGACTTGCGACGTGCTGACCGTGGCACCCGAGACCGACCTCGGCGAGGCCGCGGGGCTCATGCGCGAGCGGGGCTGCGGTTGCTTGCCCGTGATCGAGCGAGGTGAACTCAGGGGGATAATAACCGAGCGCGACATGCTGGAGTTGTTGATTTGAAGGTAGCCGATGTAATGAGCTCGCCCGTGATGGCAATCACACCCGCTGACCCAGTTGCGCGCGCGAAGAATTTGATGCTCCGCTACAGGGTCAAGCGCCTCGTGGTCATCGACCGGGGTAAGCCAATCGGCGTCGTCTCGATGCGCGACCTCGCCGAACGCTTGGGCAGGGGCACATCGACTTGGCGCCACCGCCCGATCGACCACATCCCGGTGGCGCGGGTGATGAGTGGAGGTCTCGTGGGCGTGGCGCCCGGGACCGACTTGGGAAAGGCAGCCAAACTCATGCTCCGCCATGGGATAAGCAGCCTCGTCGTGCTCGATGGGAAGAAGCTCGCGGGCATTGTGACCAAAACTGACCTGACGAGATACTTCGCTAAGCAACTCGGGGGGCGCGCTAAAGTCAGGGAGCTCATGAGTACCGACATCGTGACGGTCAACCGAATGCACTCGTTGGCGCATGTGGTTGAGCTCATGGGGAAACACGGGATAAGCCGTGTGATTGTCGCTGAGGGCAAGAAACCCATCGGCATCGTAACCGAGAGCGATGTCGCCTTGACCCAACTGGAGAAGCCTGCCAAGGGGATTCGGCAGCGAAGGGTTCGCTATACTCGAAAAGCAGAACGAGCCGACCGACCCCGCTATCGCTACGTGAATTACGGCGCCTTGCTGACTGCCGATGACGTGATGAAGCCCGGGTTGCTGACCATCGGAGGTGAGGAAGATGTTGCCCGCGCGGCGAGCCTGATGCTCGAGCACGGGATAAGCGGGCTTTCCGTGGTTGAGGATGAACAGTTGGTCGGCATCCTGACCAAGACCGACCTCGCGAAGGGTGTCGCCAAGCTAGGTGTCTGAATGCGTGTAAACCAAATCATGAGCTCGCCAGTCGTGACACTGGACAAGGACCAGCCCCTATCGAACGCAATCGACCTTATGCAACGGAATGAGATTTCTCGCCTCGTGGTGCTTCAGGCGGGCAAAATCGTGGGCATGATCACCGAGAAGGATGTAGCGCGCGAACTTGGGTCGAGTGCCGCCTATCGCTTGCCCCCGGGGCGGATGCACGTTTCGAACGTGATGGCCTCGAACCCGATTACGGTTGCCCCCGACGTCATGGCAAAGCGTGTGGCGGAGATCATGCTCGACCACGACGTGAGCGGGCTACCAGTGGTCGAAGGTGAAGATCTCACGGGGATCGTGACAAAGCTCGACTTCGCGAAGGTGTGCTCTGGGTACGATGAGGTCTACGTGGGGCAGGTGATGCAGGCTAGCCCGAGGACCATCTCGCCCGGCGATCGGGTCATCCACGCACGCCGACTGTTGTTCGACGAGAATTTGATCGGACTTCCCGTGGTTGAAGGAGACAAGCTCGTCGGGATCGTGACCATGCGAAACGTGGCGATGAAGTTGGCCGCCTTTCAGAAGGTCGTTCCGGATCGGTACAAGAGCGAGCGCATCCGAAACTTGCTCGTCGAGGACATCATGACCCAGCCAGCCACGACGACGCGAACCGACGCCAGGCTCTCCAAGGTCTCGCAGCTGATGCTCGAGCGACGATTCTCCGGCCTTCCCGTGCTGAACCTAGATGGAGAGCTGGTGGGGCTGCTGACGAAGACCCAGCTCACCCAGGTAGCGCGGGAGCGACTTTAACACCAACATTTTTAGATTTCATGCCAAGTTGTTATCGTGCGGCCGTGGTCCAGCCTGGTTAAAGCTAAGCGCTGCCAAAGGACTCAGGCTTCCCATGC
>JAUWBP010000043.1 GCA_030601665.1 Hadesarchaea archaeon
TCCTTAGGAGTAAAACTTCAAAGCGCTATTAGTGAGGAAGAAAAAAATAGACGCTGGACTCGTATAAGCGCTGCAGCAGGGGTAGGAGGAATTGTTATTGCTGTTATAATCCTTATATCCGCTCTTTTCTGATTACAGTTCCGATTTCCCGCCCCATGCCAGTTACATCCCATGCTGACTTAACAGGACCGTAAAAACATCACTTGCTATCTTTCAGCAATTACTTATGAAAATAGCGGGACAAGATTTGGGTTCTTATATTCTTTTATGGCACGTCTCATTATTTTTACTCCATCTTGGTCATCGATGGCGACTACTACTTCCCTGCCTCCATTAGGGTTAGTAAGGATAACGCAAGTGTCTTTTGCTTCTGGAGGACTCATATGAAGATGTGATATTTTGCATCCTGCTCGGAGTAGTTTTTGAAGTTTGCCATATCCATTTTGACTCATAGTCTTTTCATTCCCTCTTAACCTGTTTGTCTGAAGTTTTAAAATGGTATGTAAACTTAACGGGTGTGTAAGAACATCACTTGTTCCTTTTAACCATTTTAACCTGAAAATGGCAAGATAGGCTTTAAGCTTCTAAGGCTTATGACCTTCATATCAGCTCTAGAAGCTCTCCTAGCTCCTCTTTTTGATAGGTAGTAAGAGGCCGTTTAGCGGTTAACAGGAGGAAAGCCAGCAGTAATGTTTCACAGGGGCGTTACACTGGAATCCTTATATGCTTTTATTCAAAAACCAGATACAGGGTTTGAAAGATGGGGGATGCAGAGAAACCTCGACGAGTGGGCGGAATAGAAGAGGTTAAAGTAAAGACACTACCCCAAATCATGTGTCCTAGATGTAATCGAGTAATGGTAGTCGAAAGGAAGAGGACAGAAACGGAAAAATCAGGACTTTTTGGCACCAAAAAAATCAATTATATTGATGTTAAATGTCCCGACTGCGGTAGTAGGTGGTCGGAAAAAATTGAAGAAAAGAAAGGATGTTTCATTGCAACAGCGACTTATGGTAGTCCTATGTCAGACCAAGTTGAATCACTTAGAAAATTCAGAGACTACCGATTGAGTGGTTACATAGGAAAACACTTTGTAAACTTCTACTATACAATTAGCCCACCCATTGCAAGATTGGTTGCTCGAAGTGAAAAACTGAGAAGAGTGACTAGGTCTCTTTTGAAACCACTTCTTAATCTCGTTCGAAGCATGGGTCATTGAGAGTATCTTTTGTCTTGATTCTGATGCCAGAATCTTTTCGTAGCATTTACTCATAGCCATTCACTAATATCCTGAACTTCCCTCGTTTTGGTCTCCCTTCTATTGGCTTACCTCTCGCTAGATGGTTATGAAAATGTCGATAGAAACTCTGGTGAGATATCTGCTCATCAAGATTCACACGATAGAAGTTCCTGAAAGCTGAAAGGTCCTCTGCATTACAAGGTGGGAATCTCGGGCATGCTGAGCTTGTGGGCCATTCGCCGCTCCCGCTCGATGAAGCGATTAACATCCTCAATCTTTACACCAGCCGCATCAGCTATCAAATCCGGCTCTAATCCGAGGTCGAGCCCGACGTAGATCATGTCGAGCTTTTCGTAGGCGAGGCCAAGTTCCCTTTCGTCGGTCTGCCCCCGCCAGAGACCGGCTGAGGGAACCTTCTCGATTATTCCTTTCGGCAAGTTGAAGTGTGCGGCGAGCTGCTTGACATGTGTTTTGTAAAGGTCGCCAAGTGGCATTAGATCGACCGCGCTATCTCCGTGCTTGGTGAAATAGCCCGCACGGAGCTCGCTGCGGTTGCCGCCCCCAACCACGAGGCGGTTGAGCAGATTTGCGTAGTAGTAGAGAATCGTCATTCGCACCCTGGGTTTGATGTTGGCTGCTGGGAGGAGTGCCCTGACGCTGAAATCGGACAAGTTTTGGTGAATGCCCTCCACAACCGGCATGATGTCTATTACCCTAAATCGTATACCTAACCTGTTTGAGACATCGCGTGCATCGGCAACGTCTCGAGGATTCGTGATTCCTCCCTCTGGCATGCTGATTCCTAGGACATTGATTTTTCCCAGGGCCTTCTTGCACAGAGCGACCACCACCGATGAGTCCACCCCCCCGCTGAGCCCGACGACCACACCCTCAGACCCAGCCTCCTTGACTTTTCGCTTGATGAATGCGACGAGCTTGCGCTCCACGATTGGGAGGTTTATCTTAAGTGAGCGCTTGATCAGGTCCGCGGCGTCTTTTCTGGCCATCCATTCACCTAGAATTGTTTCGAGTAGGAACCGAGCACCTTGAGCATCGCGGTCTTCAGCTTCACACTCTCGAGTGCTTCGCTCACTTTCGGATCTTCGCGGTGCCCCTCGAAGTCGATGAAGAATAGATAATCGCCGAGCACCTTCTTCGATGGGCGGGACTCGACCTTTGTCAGGTTTATGTTACGAACTGCGAACTCACCCAAGATTTCGTGGAGGATACCTGGTCTGTCTTTGGCGGTGTAAAACACGATCGAGGTCTTATCACGGCTGGTAGGTTTATTGTCTTCCTTCGCGAGGCATAGGAAGCGGGTGATGTTGAGCTCGCCTGTCTGGATATCCTCTCCAAGTACCTTTAGCCCGTAGAGGCCCGCGAGTGCTTTTGGCCCGATCGCCGCCATGTGGGGTTGCTGGAGTTTGCCAACTTGTTCCGCAGCTTTGGCGGTGCTCGTCATCTCGATGAGTTCTGCTGATGGCAAGTTCTTTCGCAGGAACTCACGGCTCTGGGCCAGCGCTTGGGGGTGAGAGAGCACCTGGGTGATTTCCCCGAGCTTCGCTTCCGGTACCCCTAACAAGGAGTGCGAGATCGGGACGATGATTTCGGCTTGGACCTTGACATCGGTCCACGCGAGCGCATCGAGCGCCTCCCCTACGGAACCTTCCCGTAAGCTCTCGATTGGAATGACGCCTACTTGAACATCGCCGCGTGCCACGGCTTCGGCGACACTAGTGATCATGGGATAGGGCACCACCTCAACTTTCTCCCCGAACTGGGAGCGTGCGACAAGCTCAGCGTACGTGCCCCTGGGCCCGAGGACTCCCACCCTCACGTTTTGCCCTCCTCAAATAGTTCATACATTCTTTTGTAGGCATTTTTGACTTCGGCAGATTTCCATGGAGCTAGGGCCTCTTTGAAGGACGCGTTAAGGCTTTTTACATCGCCCGCCGAGAAGGCGACGTCCAGCGATCGGCAGGCCTCGAGGAGCGAACTCCGCACAACCCGCGCGTACTTGTTGTGCACCTGAAGCTCGCCGTAGAGCTCGAGGTTTCCCGCGAACACGGTTTTAGCCAGATCGAGCAACGTCGCGAACATCGGGGTACGGAATTTTTCCGCTCGTTTAAGCTCTTTCATCGACTTGAGCGCGTTGAGGTAGGTGAGGAGCACGAAGTGAGTCATACACTGAATTATCGCCATCAAACGGTCGTGATCCTCCGCTCCCATCTCGGTGACCCGGGCCCCCAGCTCGAGCAGGCGGTTCTTGAGCGCGGCGTAGCGCTTCCCGGGCTTCACAGGTATCACCACGAAATCCTTTCCCTTGACGCTCGTTGCCCCCGGGCCGAAGAGCGGGTGGAGCGATACGAGCTCGATTTTAGCTTCTATAGTCTGCATGGCCTCGATGACATCGCTCTGAACAGAGGAGACATCGGCGAGTAGCGTCCCCCGCTGTACCTGCCCAGCGAGTGATTTGATGACATCAGGGGTTTTGGAGATGGGTACGGCGACTAGCACGAGTTCGGCTTCCGCGGCAGCCTCGGGGACCGACCTAAAGTTCACGCCAAATTCCGTGGCCACCCGCTCAGCCTTGGCGGCGATGGCATCCGCGAGCACCACCTCACCCAAGTTCTGCTTTGCGAAGTCGACCAACCATCGTCCCATCGCGCCCGTACCGATAATAGCGACCTTCACATGCTTTCCCCCCTCAACTGCCGTTTCGCTGCTGAATCCATAACTTTAATGGGCGCCCGCTTACCCGTCCAAATCTCGAACGCCAGCGCACCTTGGTGCACGAGCATGCCCAGCCCGTCGATGGTCCTTCCTCCCGCCCGCCTCGCCTCTCGCAGCAGCCTTGTCAGGAGAGGCCTGTACACGATATCGTTGACGATGAGTCCGCGATGCATCATGCTCGCACTCACGAGGGTTTGGTCGGCCCGGGGGTACATGCCCACTGATGTGGCGTTGATGAGGGCATCCGCATTTTTCAAAGCCTCGGTGAGTTTGGCACGGGCTAGGGAAATCACTTCTACATTTATCCCCAGCTTTTGCTCGATCGTCGACGCAAACGCTCGCGCCTTCGGGACGGTGCGATTAGCGATTGTGAGCCTCGCGCCAGCACTAGCTAGGGAGAACGCGATGGCGTGGGCAGCCCCCCCTGCGCCCAAGAGCACCACTTCCTTCCTCTTAATGGGGCCGATTTTTCCCTTGAGCGCTCTAAGGGCACCCTCTCCGTCAGTGTTAAATCCGATGAGCTTTCCCCGATCGTTCTTGACCGTGTTGACCGCGCCTACCAAGCTCGCGGACTCGTCGAGCTCATCGAGCAGGCCGACGATGCCGATTTTGTGTGGAGTGGTGACGTTAAACCCCGCCATGCCCAGCGCCCTAATGCCCCCGATGGCATCGGGCAAAAATCGCTCAGGCACGCGGAGCGCCACATAGGCACAATTGAGCCCAAGCGCTCGGAAGGCAGCGTTATGCATGGCTGGCGAGAGGCTTTGATCAACTGGGTCTCCGATAAGGGCGAAGAGTTTTACTTTTGCCAGGTTCATGGTCATCTTCCCTTAAGGGATCAACTCGCTTAGCAGACGTTTCATCGTTGCGACATCGAACTGTCCGGGCGCGGTTGCCTCACCAGCAGCTGCGTAGACTATGGGTGAGCCGAATACTGGCGCAGCAATACGTGTTATCCTGCCAGCGTCTCCCATCGCGAATGCTATGAGGGGCACCGCTACTTCGTCCTGCACTTGGGCTAGGAGATCGAGAATGCGGAGCGCGTCCTTCCTATCCTCTGCAAAAGTCACGATTTTCGCGAGGTCGCACCCAGCCCCCGCCAAACGCTTCGTCACCTCAGTCAGCACCTCGATGGAGGGCGTTAGGGAAAAATCGTGGTGGGATATCAGCACCGCGATGCCGGATTTCTTGGCCTGTGACACCACTCGCTCGCGCAGGGGCTCCGGGGTCGAGAGCTCGATGTCGATGCAGGAAACTCCTCGCGCGATGCCTTGGAGCAGCACCTCGACGCGTTCATTTTCATCTCCCTTGAAGCTACCACCCTCGCGCTCCGGACGGTTCGTCAGGATCACCGGCACCTCGAGGGGCAGAAGTTTCTCCCAGCCAGTGGGGTCGCGTAGTCCGTCGAGGCGAAGCTCGATCAGGTCAGCGCCTTGGTCGATCGCCCTAACTGCACCTGCATGCATGGTTTCGATATCTGGCCCCATAACCGCCCCACAAACGGCAGGGGTTTGTACGTCATGCTTGCCGAGTTTAAACGTCCCCATGGAGTTTACACTCCTGTTAATTGGTTGACACTCTGTCAACTACCTCTCGACGACGGTTTCCTCTACCTTAACGCCGAAGTGTCGCCCGGCCCGCTCGATGTGCAGGAGTACCTCATCGCCGGGCTTGAGTTTCGCCACAGAAATTGGTTTTCCGTTCTTTGCAACTAGGTTTATCGTTTCAGCATTCTGGAGCAACGTTTTGAATTTTTCTCCCTCGCGTTCGGTTTCGACGAGCAGCAGCGGGCGGCGCTCTATCTTCACTCGCCCCACCACACTTGTGCGGGCTTCACCCTTAGCGTTGACAATTAGCACATCATCTCCAGCCCCGAGCTCCGACATGTACTTCGTCTTCCCTCCGGGTAATCGGATGTAAGCGTGAACCGCTCCGGCGTTCACGCGGAAGGGCCTGGGCTCAACGAATTCGCTCGGCAGCGTCTCGGCGTGCACGAGGAACATGCCCCCCGCTTGGCTCCCCACGAGCATCCCCTCGCCCATGGTCATTAGGGAGGTTGTGTCCACGCAGGCCCGGTCACCCATGCCCACGGGTCGGACTTCGGTCACCTTGGTCGGGACGAGCTCAAGTTTTTCCGCCGTGAGCCTCTCGAAGGTTTCACGCACTTTTCGAACCTCCTCCACGCCTTGCCCCCTCGCATCAAGCAGTACACCTGCCGCCCCAACCTCGAGGGCTTCAATCGCGACCTTCGCTTCACTTGCATCCTTCACCCCAGCTAGAACCTTAACCTCGGCGCGCGGAAGTTCTGCGATTAAGTTCTCGAGCGGGATGACCTTCCAATCAGGTGTCACCGCGATGAGGAAATCGGCAGCTTTCCCCAGCTTTACTGCGGCGCGCTCAAGTTCCTTGCTCGATACCTCCACGAGTGTCGCGACTTTTTTTCCTTGCCCGCGTATTTTCTCAATTTGTTCAAGCACCCGCCCTACTTCGTCCATACTTCGGGCGCTCAGCACCACCACGCTCACACCAGGACCTGGCTCGCTCACCGCGATGGAAATAGCCCCTAGCTTTAGCACTTCTTGAACATCCTCCGGCTTAACTAAGACAACATTTGCACCGGCATCAACAGCGGCCTGAGTAAAGGACTTTCGTTTTTCCCAAGGCTCTTCCCAGTCAGCCTTGACCCACAGCAACTTCTGCAATTCTGTTCACCGCTTGAGTTCGCGCATTGCTCGCCCGACCGAGACCCCTTCATGCACGATCCGCGATAGCGCCTGGGTCATGGCAGTGGGATTTCGATGTTGGAAGACGTTGCGCCCTATCGAAACGCCTATCGCGCCAGTCTTGATTGCATCCTCTGCCATCTTGAGCACATCCCGCGGGGTCGCCATCTTTGGGCCACCCGCAATCACCACCGGCACAGGGCAGCCTCGGATGACCTTTTGGAAAGTGTTGATATTTCCGGTATAAACTGTCTTGATTATATCTGCCCCTAGTTCTGCTCCGACCCGCGCCGCGTGAGCAACTAACTCCGGGTCGTGCTGATTTTTTATCTTGGGTCCCCGCGGGTACATCATCGCAAACAACGGTATGCCCCACGTTGCACAAATCTCGGCGGTTTCACCAAGCGCTTGGAGTTGTTCTGGCTCGTTCTCCGCACCCACATTCACGTGCACCGAGACGGCATCCGCACCCAGGCTGATTGCTTCCTCCACGGTGGCCACTGGGACCTTGCTGTTAGGGTCGGGTCCAAGCGAGGTGCTCCCCGAGAGGTGGATGATCAGCCCGAGATCCTTTCCGTATCCTCGGTGTCCGGCGCGAATGATGCCCTTGTGGAGAACTACGGCGTTAGCCCCACCGGCAGCGATTTTGTTTATGATCGAAGTCATATCCTCGAGACCGGCGATTGGCCCCATGCTCAGCCCGTGGTCCATAGGCACGATCACCGTCCGCTTCGATTTTCGGTCGATTATCCTCTCAAGCCTGATGCGCTTTCCCATCTCAGACAATTACACCACCTGTAGGTGATATA
>JAUWBP010000065.1 GCA_030601665.1 Hadesarchaea archaeon
GCGGGTGAGCTCAGGCGGCACACGCTTGACTTGATAAGGGCAGACGAGGTTGATCGAGCGGAGCAAGCGCTCAAGTTCATGGAGGAAATCTTTGAGCTGCTTATGGAGTTCGACTACCCGGACGCTATTTTACCCGGGATGAAGCGGAGGCAGGATATAGTCCGGCGGGTGCTGGAGAAGACCCGCGGTGACCTGACGATCGCGCTCAGGCAACAAAGGCTTGAACGGGCGCTTGAACGCGTCAAGTGGGAGAAAAAGTAGGTTAATTATTATTTTCGGCGGCGCCATATCACCAAAATAGCTTAAACGCTGTTCTTTAGAATAAAACTCGGAGAAAAGACAAAGTTCTTTTACTCAAAAAGAAAGAACGAAAGATTGCAAGAGATATATAGTTGGGGAAAAGATGAAGTTCGATATAAGAAAAATTAAAGAGGAAGCGAAGAAGGACCACGAAAAAGCTTGGTTAGAAACAGCACGGCTCCTGAAAACAAGAGGCAAGCTTTTCACCTTAATTAAAAAGCCGAGTCAACATCCTCTGCCAGAACTCGCAACTAAAGTGAGGGAAGTTCTTTTAAGCATGGGTTTTACTGAAGCTTATCTCCCAACGATAGTCGATGTTAATGAAGTACGGCGCCAATATGGTCCTGAAGCGCTAGTGATTCTAGACAGAGTATTTTTCCTAGCAAGTCTTGACCGGCCCGATATTGGAATAAGCAAAAATAAACTCGGGAAAATAAATGATATAATCGCCGGGTTCACAAAAGTAGAAAAATTGAAGGAAATTTTTAGAAAATACAAAAAGGCAGAAATCAGCTCCGATGATTTGATTGAGGTAATGGTCAAGGAGCTTGATGTAGGGGAGGGGCAAGCCACTAAACTCATCTCGGAAGTTTTTCCTGAGTTTAAGGCGTTGAAGCCACTCCCAACTAACTTGACTTTGAGATCTCACACCACTTCTCTTTGGTTTCCGGTCCTTTCTGAAATGATCAAACGTGAGCCCCTACCATTACAACTCTTCTCGATTGGTCAAAAGTTTAGAAGGGAGCAGCGACTTGACCCGACGCATCTCTATGAGTCATGGACAGCCTCGGTGGTCATCGTTGCTGAAAAGATAAGCCTTGAAGATGGGGAGCGAATAACTCGAGAAATATTGAGCAAGCTGGGATTCGCAGAGGTGAAGTTCTCGATGAAAGCCGCAACCTCGAAGTACTACGCGCCACGAACGGAATTCGAGGTGTTTGTCAAGCACCCTCGCACGGGAGAGTACCTTGAAGTCGGCAATGCTGGTTTTTACAGCCCAGTGGCGCTGAGCAATTATGATATCGCTTTTCCCGTCTTCAACCTCGGTATAGGACTCGAGCGCGTGCTGATGATTGAGACCGGTGAGGTGGACATGCGCGTGCTCGTCTACCCTTACCTTTACAAGCCAGCCGAGTTTTCGGACGCGCAATTGGCTAAAATGATCAAGCTTGAGCGCGCGCCCGAGAGCGAGGTAGGGCGAGAGATCGCTGCATCAATCGCGCGCGTGGCAGAGCGGCACGCCGACGAGCCCAGTCCCTGCGAGTTTCCAGTTTTCGAAGGCAAGTTGCTGGATAGACAGGTGGTGGTCAAGGTGATCGAACCAGAGCGTGGCACGAAGCTCATCGGGCCGGCAGGATTCAACGAAGTCTATGTTTATGGGGGAAACATCGTCGGGGTTCCCCCAAAGGGATGGGAGCAAGATGAGTTTTTGAACAAAGTTCGGACCAAGGGTACTTCGACCGGCATCCGATACATCGATGCTTTTGCAGCACTCGCGGTGAGCGAGATTGAGCAAGCTGGTCGCGGAGGCAAACGCCAAGTCAAGGTTCGTGTGAGAAACGTGAAGCTTCCGAGTGACCTTAATTTAGCGATTGAGGAGGCAGCGCAGCGCTACGTCACCTCGAACAAGAAGCGCATTGACGTTCGCGGGCCAGTTTTCACAACGGTGGTCGCTGAGTTCAGCTAGTTTTGAAAAGATTCCTGAGTTTTTCCATCCCCTTCCGGCCAGTTTCCAGTGGGTGCTTGGGGTTCCAGAGTTCAGCTATCAGCAACCCACCGTAGTTTATCGCTCGCAGGGCCTCAACTACGGGTTTGAAATCGATATCGCCATCACCCGGCGGCAGGTGATCATCGTCCTTGCCGTGGTTGTCGTGCACATGCACATGAACCAGATGTTCGCGCAGGCCCTCGATGGCTTTTGCGATCACTGGCCCGGTAGCCTTCCTTCCGGCCCTTCGTTCGGCCAGATGGGCGTGTCCGATGTCGAACGCCACCTTGGCTCCTTCAAGCTCGAGCACGAGTCGCTTGAGTTCTTCAACGGTCGATGGGTAGGTGGCGAGCTGCCCACCCGCATTCTCGAGAGCCAGGGTCACGCCTCGTTCTCTCGCGTAGGGTAGGCATTGCTCGAGGAACCTGCGATATCGTCGTTTCGCTCCCTCCAAGAAATCCTTGGCCTCTGGGACGGGGCACCTCCCGAAATGGAGCACGACGATCTCCCCTCCGAGCGCGCGGCAGGCATCAATGCTCCGTCCGATCTGCTTGAGCGTCAGCTTCTGGAGCTCGCGGTGATGACTGGCTGAATTCAAATCCCAGAAGCTCCCATGCACCGAAACCCGGAGCCCATGGGCGTCGAGGAGTTCCTTTATACCAGAGAGTTTGTGTTGGTCGAAGTCGGGCAGGAAGTGCGGGGCATCGTAGATTATTTCAACACATTCCGCGCCAAGCTTTGCTGAAAACTTGACAATGTCCTCGATGGAGGCATTTGGAAACAGTAGGGAGGAGAATCCTAGTTTCATCGCGTTGGGTTTGGATAGTTTTATCTTATCAAACTCCTGCAAAATTCTAAATTGTTTTTAAGGTCTTCCTCGGATGCGTAAACCCATTTTCTTGTATAGAAAGTTTCTAGGACAACATATCTGCAACTTGTCTTTTTAATTGCCCTAACGATGTTTTCAAAATTCAAGTTCCCTTTCCCAATAACAAAGTGATCTTTTGGTTTCAAGTTGTCTCCAAGTAAGCAATCGTGGAGGTGAACGGTCAAAACACGATCTTTAAAAAGGTCGAGCCAATCATCTATCTCCAGTTTTTCGCCTGACCCCCCTTTTGCATGTTGAATTTCCCATTTAGATACAACAGCGTGACCAACGTCGAAGCAAAAATTTAGCGCACTGATATTATCTAGAAGAAGCTTGATATCGCTTGGACGCCCGAAGAGGCGGCTAGGATTATTTTCAATCGTGACTGGAAAACTTCTCCCAAAATTTACTATCGTGCGGGCCGCCTCTAACGCTTTATTAAAAATTTTCTTTCTTATTTCTTCGAAGCTAGAAGTTGCAATGTGTCCAAATTGATGAAAATTGAAATATAGAGGATTGAACCCTTCCGCAAATTTTAAGCATTTTTCGTAAATCTTCAGGCAAGCATCAGAAATCTCATCCCTTGGATGGAAGAGAACCTTCCCAGACCAAGGTCCGTGGAATGATATCCCTAATCCATACTCTTCTTTTAGTTTTTCCAACAATCCTATCTCTTCACTTGTCAGTTGATCCGGCCAAGGGTAGTCCAAGGAAAGTTCGACAAAGTCAAATCCCAGCCTGTGTGCTTTTTCAAATGCGGGCTGTAGGGGCCTATCTCCATACCAGACACTTGACGCAAATTTCATGGTTCAAAATCTGGGATTGGACCTTAAAAATTCGCCTAGTGGGAGGCAATGTCAGTGAGATTTCATCGCTCGCGTGGCGAGTTCGTGGGCGGCTCGCAAAGGTTCCGGCAGACGAAATCCTCGTGTCGTTTCAAGCGCAATCCGAATGGCCGTTTTGAGCGAAAGTCCGTGGCCGATGCTCACGTATACGGGCCTGTTGGAAGACTGCGTTCGAAGCACGACCCCTACGATTTCCCCGTTATCTTTGAGTAGCGAGCACGCGCCGCGTTCCCGCTTCGGCTCTTCAGCCCTCCCGCACAATCTGTTCTTCGCTACCCCTAACGTCGGCTTGTTCAGCGTCACCCCAAGGTGGCATGCCAGACCGGCTCGGCGGGGGTGCGCTAACCCTTGAGCACCTACCATGTAAACATCCGCATCCGTACCTTCGACTACCTTCAGCATCCCCTCGAGCTCTCGAAATGCCAGAAAGGTCGGGATGTATGGGAACCTCATCCTGACTCTGACGGCTTTTCGTTCGAGTACCTCAAGACTTTTGTAATCGAGCACCGCGCAGGCGGCGTAGGCCAGCCCGCTTCGTGCGAAAGAGATGTCACACCCGGCGATGCGCTTGAGTTTCTTGAAACGATTCTTGCGCACTACCCGCTTGGCTACCCGCGCTTGGAGCCGAGCCAACTCGTCGAGGTCCAACTTCGGGGGGCGTAGGATGGGAAGCATTTTGGGCACCTTCACTGGCAATTTTGCGGCGAAGTTATTAATTTTGAGCACATAACAGATTTTGGTAAATATGCGGGCGAAAGGGCCAAAGTGTAAGCTTTGCGGCAAGACCGTCCAGATGATGAGCCACGACGCCGCATATGTCAAAATAGTGAAGCCCGGTGAGGTAAAGGCGAGCTTCGTCTGCTGGAAGTGCGCGGAGAAACTGCTGGGCGACAAGCTTGGAGAGATCACGAGCGCGTAGGGCAAGCTAGGTGGACTATTGCCGAAAGCGACACCTGAGGACCACGCACTTATGACGCTTGCCATCAAGCGTCGCGGCAAGTTCGTTGATGTGCCGCACGTCCAGGAGAAACTGAGCCGCGATGCAGGTGAGAAGTTCTCGGAGGAGGGAACGCGAGAACTCCTAGGTGCTCTCGATAAAAAGGGTTGGGTCGAGAGCAAAGCCAGTGAGTTCGCGATCACTGATACCGGACGCAAGTACTTCGTCAAGCGGTGGCGGGAGGTCAGGGAGCAACTAAACCAGGACTACCTCAAGGTCTACAGCGCAAAGCAATACTATCCTCACGTGGTCGATGCTCTGCTCGAGTTCTGCCGCGACCGCTGGGTGTCGGTCTTTCGCCTCTTCACCGAGCGCGCGTGGCTCCAGCGAAAGTTAGGCCCCCGCTACATCACGATAAAAAGTGCGAAGGACGTGCAGCGGTGGCTAGACGTGCACGGCATCGATTTCATCCCTTACATCCATCGCGTGGACGCAGATCGCCCCGACTGGCTCGTAATCGACTTCGACGCGGGCAAAAAAGTTGAGCTCGATCGGACGAAGGGGGTGGTCCATGAGGCATATAAGGTGCTCGCTGGATACGGAATCGAACCGGCGAT